>JBKJQC010000365.1:0-3506 GCA_046593995.1 Polyangiales bacterium | reverse complement strand
CCGGTCGCACGTCTCGCCCGGCCGGCTTTCGCTTCAGGAAGAGCGGCGCCTCGTGGTGCACGAACGAGAGCGGGACGAACTCGGTGAAGCCGCCCGTCTCCTTCTGCAGCGTGCGCAGGAGCGCGAGGTGCCGCATGCGCTCGAGGTCGGTCTCGACGTGCCCGAACATCATCGTCGACGTAGTAGGGATCCCGAGGCGATGCGCGCTCGTGATCACGTCGATCCACTCGGTGGTGCTGATGCGGCCGGGCGAGATCCGCGCGCGGACGTCGTCGTCGAGGATCTCCGCGAACGGATCTCGCCTGGCCGGATCACCACCGCCGAGTGGATCGACGTGATCACGAGCGCGCATCGGCTCGGCATCCCGACGACGGCGACGATGATGTTCGGGCACGTCGAGACCGACCACGAGCGGATGCGCCACCTGGCGCTCCTACGGTCGCTCCAGCAGGAGACCGGCGGCTTCACCGAGCTCGTCCCGCTCTCCTTCGTGCACCACGAGGCGCCACTCTTCCTGAAGCGGAAGCCGGCGGGGCGGGACGTGCGACCGGGGGCGAGCGACGACGACGTCGTGCGCCTCTACGCGATCGCGCGATTGATGCTCGGCGCGACGTTCAGGAACCTCCAGGCGTCCTGGGTGAAGCAGGGGCTCGAGTTCGCCGCGCGGCTCCTGCAAGCCGGCGCGAATGATCTCGGCGGCACGCTGATCAACGAGAGCATCTCGACGGCGGCCGGCGCGTCGCACGGGCAGCTCGCATCGCCGCGCGCGCTGCGACACGCGATTCGCGCGCAGGGCCGCTCGCCGGTGCAGCGCAACACGCGGTACGAACCGCTCCGCCGGTTCGGGGCGCTCGAGGACGACGTCGACAGCCCCCTCGACCGGATCACCGATGCGGAGGCCGCGTTCGGCAGCTATCGACGTTGGACCGCGGACGCGACGATCCGCTTCTCGTCACGCGCTCCCGTGCGCGACGGCTGACGGCGCGTCCACAGGCACGGGAGGGGTCGTCGGGAGGAAGACTCGGAACGCGGCGCCGAGACCGGGCACGCTCTCGACCTCGATGCGCCCGCCATGTGCCTGCACGACCTCGCGCGCCGTCCACAAGCCGAGCCCGAAGCCGCCGTGGTGATGGACCTGCGCGAGGCGACCGAAGCGACGGAAGATCCGCTCCTGGTCCGCCCGCGCGATGCCCGGTCCGTGGTCCCGGATAGAGAGGACGGCCTCGTCACCGCGGCGCGTGACGCTGAGCTCGATGGGGCTTCCGCGGCCGAACTTCATCGCGTTCGCGAGGAGGTGCTGCGCGACCTGCTCGAGCCGTACCGGATCCCACTGCCCGAACACCGGTTCTTCGGCGCTGACCTCGACGTGACACCCGGCGAGATCGAGCTCCGAGTGGACGCGCATCACGGTGCGCCGGGCGAGGTCGGCGAGATCGATCTCCTCGCGCTCCAGCGGCAGGCGTCCGAGGCGTAGCTCCGAGACTTCGATCAACGAGACCACGAGCGACTCCACCCGGCGCGCGTACCGCTCGAGCGTCGCGAGCTGCTGCTCGAGCCACGGCCCTTCGAACGCATGCTCACCCCTCCGGTGAGCGCCGTCGCGGAGGCTGCCGATCTGCATGAGCAGCGGCGTGAGCGGCGTCCGCAGCTCGTGGCTGACGATCGCGAGGAAGTCGTCGCGCGCGCGGACGCCCTCCTCGAGCTCGCGGAGGGTGCGCGCCCGAGCGAGCTCGGCCTCGCGGATGGGAGTCACGTCGAGCGCGAAGCCGATCGCGCCACCATTTGCGACCGCGCCGGTCAACATCACTCCCGTCCGCCCGTCTCGGCGCACGAACTCGCGCTCGAACGGCGGGCACCACCCTTTGCGATGGAGCGTCTCGCGCGCGACGTTCTCCTTCTCGTCGTGGGGCTCGCCCTCGAAGAGCGAGAGCTTCAACGAGCCGTTCAGGAGCTCGCTCTGTGGGTAACCGACCATCTCGAGGAACGCGTCGTTGGCCGAGGTGATCGTTCCGTCGCGCTCCTCGTGGAACACGCCGATCAGGCCTGAATCGCAGAGTCTCCTGAACCGACGTTCGCTCGCTTCCAGCTCCAGGCCGAGCCGCCTCTCCTGCGAGATGTCCTCGATGATCGCGAGGTGGACCGGGGCACCGTCGACGTCGCGCAGGAGCGTGCACGTCAGCGCCGTCCACACGACCGAGCCATCGGCGTGCACGAGACGATACTGATCCTTGTGCCTCGCGGCGACGCCGGCGGTGACGGCGGCGACGTGCTCCTCGAACGCGGCTCGATCGTCCGGGTGCACGAGGTCGAGCAAGGGTCGCTCGAGGAGCTCGTCGCGCGACAGACCCAGCAGCTCCGCGAGGCGCTCGTTCACGCGGAGCCACTTCCCGTCGGCCTGGACATGACCGATGCCGATCGGCGCCTCCTCGAAGGTCACGTCGTAGAGCGCCTCTGCCAGCCGTCGCTCGCGGCGCTCGGCCGCGTTGACCGCCTCGAGCGCGCGCGCGAGGAGCTGCCGCTGGACGAAGAGCTCGACGAAGATCGCGATCTTGGCACGCAGCGCGTGGACGTCGACCGGCTTCACCATGTAATCGACGGCGCCCTCGTCATATCCGCGCGTGACCTGCTCGGCTTCTGCCATGACCGCAGTGACGAAGATGATGGGAATCGTGCGCGTCCGCTTGCGCGCGCGGATCATCCGAGCCGTCTCGAACCCGTCCATCCCGGGCATCGACACGTCCATCAGGATGACGGCATAGGTCTCGTCCAGCAGCATGTGGAGCGCCTCTTCGCCCGAGCTCGCCTCGACGATTTCATAGTCGCCGGACTCGAGCGCGGCGTGGAGCGCGACGCGCCCATCACGAGTATCGTCGACGAGCAAGACCCTCGGACGCGCTCCGATCGCGGCGGTCGAGCCGACGTCGTGTTCGTCAGTGCGTTGCGGCTCCATGACTCGATCGATGCGCGCGCCGGTCGGGCGATGCTGTCACGATTTCATGGGGCGGAGCGAAAGCTGGCGACGGTTGGTCAGGTTCGGCGCTCGAAAGTAGCCAGCACCGGGGCCCGACCGATCACGTAGGATCTGGCTCGCCGTGACTGATCGCGAAAGCACTCGTGCAGGGCCTGCCGGACGATCTGCCCACGCGTCTGTCTTCCCAGGAGGCGGACTCACGGGCGAGGCGATGCGCGAGACCGATTGGGGGAAGAGCTTGCTCGGGCCTGCCGAGAGCTGGCCGAGCGCGCTCAAGGCGATGGTGCGCGCGATGCTGTGCTCGCGTCAGCCGATGATGATCTTGTGGGGTCCCGATCTCATCAACTTCTACAATGACGCCAGCCTGCCGATTCTCGGCGAGAAGCACCCGAGGGCGATCGGGCAGCGAGCGGAGGATTGCTGGAGCGAGGCGTGGCCGGTCGTCGGTCCCCAGCTGCGTGAGGTGGTCGAAAAAGGGGCAGCCATCTTTCAGGAGTGCCTGCTGGTGCCGATTCGAAGGAAGGGGCGTCTCGAC
>JBKJQC010001117.1:0-3495 GCA_046593995.1 Polyangiales bacterium | reverse complement strand
TGACGATGCACCTTCGCCTCGGCCTCGCCGAGCCTTCGGAACGTATGGGCGGCGAGCGTTCGGACGCGCGCTTCGAGCGGCGCCTCCGCGAGGAGCTTCGCGATGGTCGCGTAGTCGCGCGGAGGTTGCTCGGTCTCGACGACGACGTCCACGCCCCGCGCGGCGATCGCATGCTTCTCGCGACGAAGGACGTCGATGCGATATCCCGTGAGGCCAGTCGCCGCGACGGCGCGCTCGATCACGTCCCGCGGGACACCCAGGTCGAGGAACGCCGCGATGAGCATGTCCCCGGCCGCACCGCCGATCGGATCGACGTGCAGGACGTGGGTGCATCCATCGAGCGATCGGCGCGGGACGACGGGATCCGCGAAGCTCGCCGTGCTCTCGGACGGCTCGCCGTGATCATGCTCGTCGTGATCGTGATCGCCGTGCTCGTGTCCCTCGTGGGCCATGCGGGTCTAGGGTCTAGGGTCTAGGGTTTAGGGTCTAGGGTTCGAGCACGAGAACGAGAGCGACCAGGGCGGTGCTTGGGTCTCGATTCTCGTCTCTCGGGCCCGGCTTCGGACTCTAGACCCTAGACCCTAGACCCTAGACCGATTCCGACAAAAACACCGAAGGCGCCCGGAATGACCCGAGCGCCCTCGTCGAACCGAACGTCTCAGGCGTCCTTCTGGTCGCGGAGGCGGGCGGCCTTGCCCTGCAGCTCACGGATGTAGAAGATGCGCGCGCGGCGGACGACGCCCTTGCCGACGATCTCGATCTTGTCGATGCGCGGGGAGTAGAGCGGGAAGATGCGCTCGACGCCCACGTTGAACGAGACCTTGCGGACCGTGAACGTGCTGCGCGCACCCGCGCGGTGCTGCTTGATGACGGTCCCCTGGAAGACCTGGATGCGCTCCTTGTCCCCCTCGACGATCTTGTAGTGGACGCGGACCGTGTCGCCGGTGCGGAACGCGGGCAGGTCGGTGCGGAGCTGGGCGGCCTCGAGGGCCTGGATCAGGGGGGCGGTGTTCATGGCGGGCTCCAAGTAGCCGGAAAAGGGGCGCGAAGGAAAGCACGAGCGGCTTTCTCGGTCAACCCTGGCATTCTCCGCGCCGGGCGTCTTCCTGCCCGAACGCAACCCACGTACGGCTCGACCGTGAGCGACTCGCAGAAGCCGCCGAAGCCACCGCCGCCGCGTCCGTCCGGACCTCCGCCGGGGATGCGGAGCGCCGCGCCGCCGCCGCCTCTTGCCGCAGGAACGCCAGCGACCTCTGGGACGCCCGGTATCCCACGCCCTCCGGCGCCGCCGCGAATGAGCTCGCCTCCGCAAGCGCCGCACACGAGCGCGCCGCAGAAGCCGGCGCTGCAGAGCGCTCCGACGGTGCCTTCGCGTCCGTCGGCGCCACCGCCTGCGCCGCCCCACCCGCATGGACAACAGCCCTCGTCTCCCCGGCTCGCGACCGCGCCGCAGGGTTCGTCGCAGGGGCCGACCCCGTCGTCACGCGTCGCGACGGCGCCGGGGTTGTCGCGCCCGCCGCCGCTGCCGCTGAAGAGCAAGCCGAGCGTGCCGCCGCCGGCCATCCCAGAGCGTCAGGAGCGCCCGAGAGAGAGCCCGCCGGCCAAGCCTCCGGTGCAGCATCCGTCGATCCCGCCCGAGATGGACGAGTTCGATCCGTCGCGCTCGATGAACCCGTTCGAGAACGTCACGCACTCCTTCGACGACACGACGTCGCGCATCGCCGGCGGCTCGCGCGACACCTCGTCGGGCTCGCCGAGCGGCAAGCACCCGTTCAAACCCGGCGGCGCGAGCACGCATGCGCAGCCGCAGGCGATGGCCGCGCCGAACGCTTCGATCTCCCCTCCGAACGACGACCGCGTCGTCGTGCACGTCCGTCGCGTCGGGGCGATCAAGGTCGCGCTGCCGCAATACCAGACGCCGCTCGCAGCCGGCATGGATCTCGTCGCAGCGATCGACGGTCCGCTCACGATCGCTCCGCTCGCGCGCGTGCTGGTGCCGACGGGCATCGCGATCGCGCTCCCTCCCGGGTTCGAGGGGCAGGTGCGTCCGCGGAGCGGGCTCGCATGGAGCCGCGGTCTCACGATCCTCAACTCGCCGGGCACGATCGATGCGGACTACCGCGGTGAGATCAAGGTGCTGATGGTGAACCTCGGCACCGACGCAGCCGACGTCCTCCCCGGTGAGCGCATCGCGCAGCTCGTGATCGCACGACACGCGCGCGCGGAGCTGCAGATCGTCGAAGCTCTCGACGACACCGCGCGCGGCAGCGGTGGCTACGGCAGCACCGGCGTCTGAGCGGCCGCGTCGCCCTACCCGGGCGAGCAGAGCGGGATGCGCACCGAGACGGCGAGGCCGCCGAGCTTCGAGCGCGCGAACGTGATCGAGCCCTCGTGCCGCGCGACGATGGCGCGCACGATCGAGAGTCCGAGCCCGTGGCCGCCGGTGCGTCGATCGCGGGAGGGATCGACGCGGAAGAGGCGCTCGCCGAGCTTCCCGAGCACGTCGTCGGGCACCCCGGGGCCGCCGTCCTCGACCTCGATGCTGCCGTCGGCGGCGACGCGCACGGTGATGGGACCGCCGGGCGGGGTGTAGCGATCCGCGTTGCGGAGCAGATTCAACAGGACCTGTTCGATCCGACTCGCGTCGACGTCGGCGTGCGCCGCCTCGACCTCGAGCGCGACGTCCCGGCCGCTCACGTCGCGGAACCGCGCGACCGTCGAGCGGACGAGGGCCGCGAGGTCCTGCGGCTCGCGCTCGATGCGGACGTCGGGATCGTCGAGCGACGCGAGGTCGCGCACGTCCGAGACCAGGCGCGCGAGCCGGGCTGCCTCGTGCTCGAGCGTCGCGGCGAGGCGCGCGCGATCCGCCTCCGTGGGCAGGAGCTCCGGTCGCGCGAACGCGTCGGCGATGCCGAGGATCGACGACGTCGGCGTGGCGAGCTCGTGCGCGAGATCGGCGAAGAGCCGGCGCCGTTGGAGGTCCGCGTGCTCGAGGGTGCGTCGGGCCTCCTGCAGCGCGGCGCTCATGTGGTTGAAGCCGTCGACGACGGGCGCGAGATCGCGTTCGGGCGCGTCCGGCAGTCGGACGTCGAGCTTCCCCCGTGCGACGTCGGCAAAGGCCGAAACGAGTCGCCGCGTCCGGCGACGGATCATCAGCGAGTTGAGGAGGCCCGCGGCGATCGAGCCGGCGAGGATCGGAGCCGCGAGCACGGGAAGGAGCCGCGGGCGGAAGTGCTGCGCGACCTCGGTGCCGGGCCCGATCGGGACACCATGCGCGCGCACGAAGTCCCCGACGTGATCGAGCGCCCACTTCAAGAGCGCGACCTGGATCACGGCGGCCAACAGGAGCACGCCGCCGATCGCGAGGGCGAGCTTGGTCGCGACGCTCGCGTGCTTCATGGCGCGTGCCTCATGTCAGGAAGCGGTATCCCGCGCCGTGCACGGTCTCGATCGGCGCCGGCTCGAGCCCCGCGGTCTCGAGCTTCCTCCGTAGCC
>JBKJQC010001057.1:0-3538 GCA_046593995.1 Polyangiales bacterium | reverse complement strand
ACGAGCGCGGCGAGCGCGGCGAGCGCAACGACCATCGGCGCGAGAGGCACGGGGAGCGACACGAAACGCATCGCCCGCCTTTCGCGCGTCGTGCGCCGGTCGGCAAGCCCCTGCGTGCTAGGCTGCCGCGCTTCATGTCGCGGCTCCTCGCGCTGCTGGCGTCACCGATCCTGCTCACGTTCGCGCTCGCGGGGTGTGCGAGCAGCGGTTCGTCGACCGTTCCCGGCGTCGAGCTCGAGGACGCTGCGCCGCCCGACGTCGCGCTCGCCGAGGCGGCCGCCGACACCAACACGACCACGCCGGGCGTGCGCAGGTTGCCGTGCCTCGATCGCACGCAGCTCGCGACGGATCTGCTGCCCGGCGACACGATGGGTGCGCTCGAGGGGGAGCTCGTGTCGGTCGTGATGCCGGGTACGCCGAAGTGCCCTGCGGACGCGAATCACCTCCACTTGCAGATCGCCGTCGGTGACAAGCGCTACGACGTCGCCGTCACGGTCGACTCGGACATCGGCGCCCCGGTCGCCGTCTACGTGCACGAGCTCGCGATGTCGACTTCGCCGAGCGGTTGGGCGATCGCGTCGCTCGACTACGAGCAGGATCTCGGGGTGCCGTCGACCTCGTATCAGCCGCTCGCGCGCGACGCGCTGCTCACGCGCCTCGGCACGCTCCTGAAGGACGCGTCCAAGGTGCGCATCTTCGGCAAGAGCTACCTCGACGGCACCGGCGTCCACAACGTGCACAGGAACGGCCGGGGCCGAGATGGTGCGATCGTCGTCCACACTGCGGACAAGGACCGCGTGATCGCTCTGCGGTTCGCGCAGGACGTCTTCTGATGCGGCTGTCCTTCGTGGTGCTCGTCGTGCTCGGTGTCGCAAGCGTCGCTTGCGGGAAGACCGCGCCGCGCGAGCCCTCGACGATCGGCGTCTCGAAGCGCCCCGACACCTGCACGACGATCCCGCATGGTTGCCCGGGGACCGCGGACGACGACGGCTGCCCAGACGTGCTCATCGAGGTCGGCAACGACTGCAAGCTCACGGCAAAGGCGGTCGGCGATCTCCAGACCGCGGCGTCGGAGATGCTCAACGAGGCGAAGCTCACGCGGCTCCTCGTCGTGGCCCCGACGATCGTCTGCGCGAACATCGTACGCGCGCACCTCGAGACGCACGGCGTGACGGCGTGGCGCGTGATCGTCGCCGAAGACGCGAACCGTTCCTTCGTGTCGTTCCAGGTCGACGCGTGGATGGGACGCGACTGCCGGAGCGGCGCTGCGGTGAAGGCGCCGCCTGGCCAGGAGTAGCGCGCTCCCCCCCTCGTTCGCTCCCCTCAGCCCTCTATACGCACTCCCGAGATTCACAGGGAGGCGGGGAGAAAAGAGGAGGTGAGAGGGAGGTGAGATCCTGAGTGCTGCCGCGGTGCTCCGCCGACGTGGTCGTCGCCTTTGCGCGCTTCCGGGTCCTGCGCGCTTCCGAGAGGAACACGGAGGCACGGAGCCGCGGAGGCGAGACGGAGGGGATCGAGAGTGCTGCCGCGGTGCTCCGTCGACCTCCCGTAACGATCGCGACCACGGCGCCTCTCCGCGCTTTCAGAGACGTCGAGGTATTCAGAGCGACGTCGATGCGACGGCGAGCGACGATCGGCAGACTCACAGACCTCCGCGTGCCTCCGTGCCTCCGTGCCTTCGTGTTCCTCTCGAGGCGCCGCGTCGAAGCGCAGCACAATACTTCGCAGCGGAGACGCGAGGAGCAAGTCGCAGCGGCGAAGGACGGAGCGGCGATGCGGAGACGAGCAGCAATCGGCAGACCTCTCGAGATCTTCTCCCTCTCGCCTCCCTTTCCTCCCCGACTCCCTGTGAATCTCGAGGTTGCGCGAAGAGGTGCCCGACGGGTGTATACAAGACGGATACGGATACTCCAGCGGGTGGCTGGCGATGGCCCTTCATCGTGCGTATGAATGAGTGGTCGAGACGGCGGGTCGTATTCCGGCTCATCTTCTTCATCCAATCCTGTGGAGGTTCCCATGCGCGCTGCTTCTCTCTTCGTCGTCGGGCTCATCGTCACGTCGGTCACCGCCTGCAGCAACCGCTCGGGCCCGGACACGGAGGGGCTCGACGCCGAGGCCGCCGCGCTCGTCTCCGACAACACGGACACCGACGAGACCGAAGGTGACGTCGAGGATGGGATCGAAGATCCGCTGAGCGGTGCTGCGCCGATCGGCGCCGGGGGCGGGGAGGTCGATCTCACCCCCGACGAGGGCGGGCTCGCGGAGAAGGCGCGCCTCAACCCCGGGCTCTTCTTCAAGCCGGCGGGGTGCATCGTGAGCGCGCGCGATGCGAACGTCGTGACGCACGTCTTCACCGACTGCACGGGGCCGCACGGGCTCGTGCACTTCACCGGCACGGTCGTCTCGACGTGGACGCGCGTCGCGAACGGCGCTCAGGTGCAGCACGTCGCGAAGGCGTTCCAGATCAACGGCGCGACCGTCGATCACACGGTGACCATCCAGTACACGAAGGCGTCGGGCATCTACACGAAGACCCGCAACGGCGCGTCGAGCGGGGCCACCGCCACCGGCAAGACGATCACCCACAAGGCGAGCTACGTCACGGTGTTCGACGCGAACACTCGCTGCATCGAGCGCGACGGCAGCTCCGAGACGACGATCGGCGCGCGCACCTTCTCGCGCACGGTCGCCGGCTTCGAGCGCTGCGGCGTCGGCTCGATGGGGTGCCCGAAGAGCGGCACCGTCACCCTCGCGCGCCCGCGGGCGAACGTCACGCTCGAGTTCCCCGGCGGCCAGACGGTGAACATCACGGTCAACGGCAGGAAGTTCCAGCGCACGCTCACCTGCAACGCTTCTTGATCGGGCGCGTCAGCGGACGTCGACGCGGCGGGTGATCCACGAGACTCCGCCGCGGTCGTCGCGGACCACGATCCACATGGTGATCGTGCTCGCGGCGGCGCGTTGCGGGCGACGCGCGGTCCCGGGTTCACCATTGGAATCCGCGCGCTCTAGGCGATTCCCACTTGACCCTACATCAGCAACGAGTAGAAGGGCGTCATGTTCCCCGCGCGCTCGCTCTCCGCCTTCTTGCTCTCCGCCGTCATCGCTTCCGCCACCGTCGCGTGCTCCGTCGACGCCACCCGCGAAGCGGACAAGGAGGACACGACGGCCGAAGCGACCGACGCGCTCGCGCGCACGAAGGTCGTCGGCTCGCTCGTCTCGGGCGAGACGAAGTCTGCGAGCTACACGTCGACCCCGCGCTACCGCGCCTTCAGCTTCGACGCGAAGTCGGGCGAGACCGCGGACGTCTGGGTCTACTCGACGCGCGACGCAGTCGGCTGGATCGTCGCCCCCAACGGCGAGACCATCGCGCACGACGACGACGCGGACTCGAGCACGACGAACGCGCACATGAAGGCGTCGATCGCGAAGGACGGGAAGTACCTGATCGTCTTCCGCGAGTACGACCTCCGCTCGGCGGGCTTCAAGGTCTCGCTGAACCTCTCGCGCTCGTTCTGCGAGTTCGACGGCGTGAAGT
>JBKJQC010000965.1:0-4485 GCA_046593995.1 Polyangiales bacterium | reverse complement strand
TTCCTCCTCAAGCACCTCAAGGAGCCGGCTCCCAGGCTCTCGTCGCGCGGGGTCAACGTTCCGCCGGCGCTCGAGAACCTCATCGACTCGTTGATGGCGAAGGATCCGAAGCAGCGTCCCGTCGACGCGCACAAGATCCACAACGACCTCGTCGCCATCTCGGCGACGATCGGCATCGCCCCACCGCCGGAGATCTCGCAGGAGCAGTCGCGTCACGCGCGCGCGCCCGCAGCCACGCTGCCGCCGGTGACGCTCGATCGTTGGGTGCGCCGCTTGATGGTCTTCGAGCAGATGCTCCAGCGCGCCTACCCGGCCGGACCGCCCTCCGATCAACGCAAGGTGCTCGACAACGTCCGTAAGGTCGTCACCGAGATCACCGGCCTCCGCGGGACCAGCGTCGAGGATCAGCGCAGGCTCGAGGCGCTCGAGCAACGTCAACGCGAAGGGCGCGAGCGCTTCGGACGCGCGGTCGACGCGCTCGGCATCGACACGTCGAGCGCGCGTGAAGTGGCGCGCGCCGCCCGCGAGGGCGTGAAGCCCTACACGGACTCGGTCCTGCAGGCGCGCGAGATCGCCGAGAAGACCCACGCGGAGATCCTCCACTGGGAGGGACGCTCGGGGATGATGACGCCGTACACCGAGCTGGCATCCGCGTACCGCAAGATGGCCGATCTCGTCGACCACTGGATGCACGCGCACATGCTCGAGAAGCAGGCCATCGCCTGGGCCGAAGCGAAGGAGCAGGAGGTCTCGGACCTCGACTTCCAGATCCAGGAGCTTCGTGCGCACCTCGGCAAGTTCGAGCAGTCGACGGAGCAGGAGCACGCCGCGCTCGAGCAGAAGGTCAGCGCCTCTGGCAAGCGTGCGTCCGAGCTCGAAGAGATGCTGCTCGAGCTGGCGCAGGTGTTCTGCGCGCCGCTCCGTCAGCGGCCGGAGCTCGCACCCCTCTTCACCGAGCTCGAAGCCGAGTCCGCCGCCGCGTAGGCGATAGGGTGAGGGTCGCCATCGTCGGAGTCGGCAAGGTGGGGCGGGGCCTCCATCGTGCTCTGCGCGCGGCGAGGGTGCCTTGCTCGATCATCTCCGCACGCGCCTTTTCCGAGAAACCTCGGCGCCTGCGCGGTGACATCGTCGTCATCGCGGCGCGCGATGGCGCCATCGCGAAGGTGGTCGAGGCGCTCGTCCGTACAAACCCGCCGTCGAACAAGCTGCCGCGCGAAGCGGTCGTCGTGCACTGCGCAGGCGCGCTGGACGCGGAGGTCCTCGCCCCGCTCCGGGCGGTGTGCGCCGGGGTCGCGCAGATGCACCCGATGATCTCCTTCGCCGATCCCGCGCGGCCGCCGTCGCTGCGCGGAGGGCACGCGCACGTCGCCGGTGATCGCGAGGCCGAGCGCCGTGCGCGAAAGCTCTGTCGCGCCATCGGGCTCCGGCCGCGCACGTTTCCCGAGCTCGATCGTGTCGCGTACCACGCGGCCGCGGGTCTCGTCGCGAACGGTGCCGCCGCGCTCGCTGCGGCGGGGGCAGAGCTCCTGCGCAAGGCGGGCGTGCACGAGGGAGCGATCCCCGCCATGTTGGGACCCCTGCTCCGGAGCGTCGCGGAGAACGTCGAGGCGATGGGGCTCCCCGCGGCGCTGACCGGACCCGTGCGTCGGGGTGACGCAGCCGGGGTCGCGAAGCACCTCGCGACCCTACGCAGCAAGGCGCCCGAGCTCATCCCGCTGTATGTGGCCTGCGCCGAAGCGCAGCTGCCCCTCGCCCGCGCGCTCGGGGACGCGCCGGCATCGTCGTTCGACGACGTCGAAAAGGCGCTCGGCAGAAGCGATTGAGACTTCGTGCGTCGCGAGGCGCTCGATGTCACGCTGATCTCCATGGCAGGGGGAGTCGCGCAGCCGTCCGGTCGGCTATCTGGTCGAATCGTCGTCCACGTGCTCCTCCGCGGCGTCACCGGAAAGCCGAGCGAATCGGTTCCCATCGGCGCACACGAGGTCGTGATCATGGGCGCACCCGCCCCCGACACATGGGACCAGGATGATCTCGCAGGCAACGTCTGCGAAGCCGTCGTCACCGCCGACGAAGCCGACGTCGTCGCGGTGCTCTCGGAGCTGCGCCGCGACTCGCGCGTGTTGGACGCGTGGAGCGGATCGGGCGATCGCCTCTCGACGATCCGGCAGCGAACCTTGAGCGGCGCACCCTCGACCAAGCGCGCGTAGCTCTCTCAGTCTCTCTTCGGTCTGTTGCGGCACCGATCGCCGAAGCGAACCACTGTCTCGGACGCCGCGCCCTGCGCGCTTGCGTCAGCAGTTCGCGTACACTCGCCGCGCGATGCGCGTGGCCTCGGTCATGTTGATGCTGCTCGTGACGCTTCTCGTCGTGGGATGCGGATCACGCGATGGCCTTCCCGTCGCGCAGTGGACCATCGGAGCGCGGTTCACGGTCACGGCGCCGACCGACTTCGGGAAGCGCATCGCGCGCGGCGGCACCATCACGGCGACGAGCGACGTGGCGCTGCCGCCGGACTTTCGTGGGCGCGATCTCTCGCTCGCGATCAACGTGCACTGGTGCGCGCCGCAGCTGTCGATCGACGGTGAGCGCATCGACGACGTCGCGCGGACTGCATTCGAGAACGAGCGTTCGCGCGGAGGGCATCTCTATCGCATCCCCGCACGGCTCACGAGGCGCGACGTGTTGCCGCTGCGGCTCGACATCGTCGACACGTACACCTTCTGCGCAACGTTCCTCACCGTGCCTACGCTCGCCGCCGGCGATCACGGCCCTTCGGCGTACCGTTGGGTCGCGCTGTTCAACGATGTCGCGCCGGTCGCGGTGATCACCGCCGGTGGTTTGGTCGGTGTCGCGTTCCTCGTGTTCGCGCTCACCAGCCGCAAGCGCGTGTACGCGTGGGCGGCGATTGCCGCAATCGGCTCCGCTGGTAGCGCGCTCAACCAGCTCGGCGTGTGGCAGCTCATGGTCGGCTGGCGCGGCGACGTGCCCTCGTGCCTGATCGCGATCTTCACGGAGTACGCGATGCTGAGGTTCGTCGCGGAATACTTCGAAGTGCGGATCCCGGAGTGGGGCCTGCGGGCAGCCGTCGTCGTGCAGGCGGTCGCGGTCGTCCTCACTGTGCGCCGTTACGACTTGTATTTGATGTTCGCGATCGTCTCGCTCTTCGCTTTCGCGTTCCTCGCGCTCGCGAGCTGGATGGTCGCGGTGCATGGGCGGAATCGGCGAAATAGTCGTCTGCTGTTGGCCGCGTTCGTCCTCTCGGTCGTGCCGGTGCTCGCCGAGACGACGGCGGTCGCCGGTCTCCCTGACCTCACCAACGGTGCGCACACCGCGGCACTCGGGCAGACGATCGTGTCACTCGCGATGCTGGTGGCCTTCGCGCGGGACTTCCGCTCGGCGCAGGGCGATCTCGAGGCCGAGCTCGCGGCAACCGCGGCGCGCGGTCGTGAGATCGCGTCGCTCAACGACGAGCTGCGGCGTCAAATTGCGGAGCGTTCACGCGATTTCGCCGACGCGCTGGCTGGGAACGCCCAACGGGGGGAATCGCGCGAGCTCACGCCGGGAGAGGTGATCGACGGTCGCTACACGATCGTGCGTACGCTCGGACGTGGCGGCATGGGCGTCGTCTACGAAGTGGAGCGGACGACCGACGGCAAGCGATTGGCGCTCAAGTCGATGACCGAGTACACGGACGGACGCGCGGCGGCGCGTTTTGCGCACGAGGCCGAGCTCGTCGCCTCGGTGCACCACCGCAACCTCGTCGACATCGTCGACGTCGGCTTCGCGCGCAGCGGGTTCCTCTACCTCGTGATGGAGCTGGTCAACGGTGGATCGCTCGAGACATGTCGCGACAAGTTCGGCGATGTCGCGTGGGCTCGGCCGCTGCTCGTGCAGATCGCCCGAGGCCTCGCCGCGCTGCACGAAGGTGGCGTCGTGCACCGTGACCTGAAGCCCGCGAACGTCCTGCTCGACGGCGACACCGCGAAGATCGCCGACTTCGGCATCTCCCGCCGCGACGACGAGACCGCCGCAGATGCGGTCGCGGACACCGTGCAGGCACGCCACCTCACGCGCACCGGCGCGTTGATCGGAACGCCGCTGTACATGGCGCCGGAGCTCTCATGGGGGCGAGCGACTGCGCGCGCCGCGACCGACATCTTCAGCTTCGGCGTACTCGCGCACGAGCTGCTCACCGGCAAGTACCCTTGGCCTGCCCCACCGATCGTGACGGCGTCAGCGGGGATCCCGGTGACGCCGTGCCACGTGCGCGCGTCGAACGCGGAGGTCGATGCTCGGCTCGCGGAGGTGATCGACGCGTGCCTCTCCGTGGACCCGAAGAATCGGCCGACGACGACCGAGCTCGCCGCGGCGCTGAACGGCGATCTCAAATAGAGAAAGTGGAAGTGCGCTTCATCGCCGGCAACATGGCGCAGGTGCTCGAGAAGCAATAGCGCGCGCGGTCGCCACCGCCCGTGAGCTCGCGAG
>JBKJQC010000839.1:0-6421 GCA_046593995.1 Polyangiales bacterium | reverse complement strand
ATCGGGATCCTTCACCGACACGGCGACGCCGTTCTCGTCGATCGCCTTGACCATCGCGCCCACGCGGACGTCGACGCCGAGATCGCTCAGTTGATCGACCGCGCGGAGCGAGAGCTCTTCGTCGAAGCTCGGGAGGATCTTCGGGCCGCCTTCGACGAGGATCACCTTCGTCGCGCGCGGATCGACGCGGCGGAACTCGCGCGCGAGCACCGTCCGCGACAGCTCGGCGATGGCGCCCGCGAGCTCGACGCCGGTGGGGCCGCCGCCGATCACGACGAACGTGAGGAGCTTCTGCCGCTCCTCTTCGTCGACGGCCCGCTCGGCCTTCTCGAACGCGAGGAGCACGCGGCGACGGATCTCGATCGCGTCCTCGATCGACTTGAGGCCGGGCGCGTACTGCTCCCACTCGTCGTGGCCGAAGTACGAATTCGTCGCCCCGGGTGCGTAGACCAGGAAGTCGTACGCGAGCTCGCCGTCGGTCGTGACGAGCACCTTGCGCGCGAGGTCGACCGAGGTGACCTCGGAGAGGAGGACCGTCGCGTTCCGTTGGGTGCGCAAGATCGTTCGTACGGGCGATGCGATGTCCGCCGGAGAGAGGCCGGCCATCGCCACCTGGTAGAGCAAGGGCTGGAAGAGGTGGTGGTTGTTGCGATCGACGACGGTCACGCGAACCGGCGCGCGCGCGAGCGACTGCGCCGTCGTCAATCCGCCGAAGCCGGCGCCGAGAATCACGACGTGGGGGACCGGAGCCATGGCAACCTCTGTCTTCGAGTATCCGCAAAATCGCGCGCTCGCAAACGCGCGCTCGACACGCGCCCCACGAAACCTGCGAGGGACGGACCGTGCGAGCATTGCGTCGCGCGCGGACGCGCGGTCTATGATCCGCCCTGTGCGATCCGGAGCGCGTATCGCCGATCGCTTCGACGTCGAACGGCTCGCGGGGTCGGGCGGGATGGGTGAAGTGTGGCGGGCCTTCGATGCCTCGACGCAGAGCGTCGTCGCACTGAAGTTCGTTCGTCTCCAGACAGATAGGGTCGACGGGGCCTCCGGGGAGGGGGCTACGTGGGACGAACGCTTCGCCCACGAGGCCGAAGTCCTCTCGACGCTGCGGCATCCGGGGATCGTCCGTTACGTCGCCCACGGCGCAACCACACCCGACGAGGGCTCTGGCTTGTTCCTGGCCATGGAGTGGCTCGAGGGGGAGGACCTCGGAGCGCGCCTCGGACGCAAGGGGCTCACGATCGGGGAGTCCCTCGCGCTGGCCGAGCGGATCGCGGATGCGCTCGCAGTCGTCCATGCGCTCGGTGTCGTGCACCGCGACCTGAAGCCGAGCAACGTCTTCCTCGCCGACGGCGATCTCGAGCAGCCGAAGCTCCTCGACTTCGGCATCGCGCTCGCGGGCAGCGCGGGCGCCTATCGCCGCGTGATGACCGCGAGCGGCGTCGTGCTCGGGACGCCGGGGTACATGTCTCCCGAACAGGCGCGCGGTGAGCGCGAGGTCGACGCGCGGAGCGACGTGTTCGCGCTCGGATGCGTCCTCTTCGAGTGCCTCACGGGGAAGCCGCTGTTCACCGGCAACCACGCGCTCGCGATCCTCGCGAAGATCGTCTTCGACGCGGTGCCCCGCGTGCGCGCGCTCTGCCCCGACGTCCCGCCGGAGGTCGACGCGCTCGTCGCCGCCATGCTCGAGAAGGATCTCGACAAGCGTCTGCCGAACGGCGCGGCGGTGGTCGAGGAGATCCGCAAGGTCGCCTCCCAGTTGAAGGAGTCGCTCGATCGGACGTCCTCGCGGCCCGCGCCCCCACGCTCGCGCGGCTCGGCGATCACCGACGGCGAGCAACGCCTCGTCAGCGTCATCGCGGCGCGCGCCTTCCTCCGCGCGGACCACCCCGATGCGACGTTCGCGGTGCACGCGCCCACGGTCCTCGCACCCAGCATGGCGCGATCGGTCGATCTCGTGGCGTTTCGCGCGCTGTGCAAGCCGTTCGGCGCGCGGTTCGAGATCCTCCACGACGGCACGTTCGTCGCGACGCTCGGTGGGACGGGCGCCGCGACCGATCAGGCCGCGCAGGCCGCGCGCTGCGCACTCGCGCTCCGCAGCGCCCTCGAGACGAGCGGCTCGAGCTTCGGGAACATGGCCATCGCGCTCGCGACCGGGCGCGGAGTCGTCGGTGAGGAGCTCGCAGTCGGCGAGGTGATCGATCGCGTCGCCGAGCTGCTCGGCCGCGCGCCTCGCGATCGGATCCTCGTCGACGACGTCACCGCGAACCTCCTCGACGCGCGCTTCGAGCTCGAGCGCTCCTTCGCGACGGAGGACGCAGGGGACGCGAAGCGGATCTTCCTCCGTGGCGAGGCCGCGCGCGCGGACGACACGCGCACGCTCCTCGGTCGCCCGACGCCGTTCGTCGGCCGTGAGCGCGAGCTCGCCACGCTCGACGCAGCGCTCGCGTCGGCGCTCGGTCGCTCGCACGGAATCGACGGCGGCGACGCGGCCGCGCACGCGCTGGTGGTGACGGGCGCGGCCGGGCTCGGCAAGTCGCGCCTCCGCCACGAGCTCGTGCGACGCGCACCGGAGGGCGTGCAGATCCTCGTCGCGCGCGGCGATCCGATGAGCGCGGGCTCTTCGTTCGCGATGGCCTCGCAGCTCCTCCGCGCTGCCACGGGGATCGCGGCAGGCTCGCGCGAGCCGCTCGAGACGCGCCGGGAGAAGCTCCGCGCGCACCTCGCCGTCCTCGACCTCGCAGCGGCGGCGCCCTTCCTCGGCGAAGCATGCGGGACGCCCTTCGAAGACGACGCGCGGCTCCGCGCTGCGCGCAACGACGCTTCGTTGCTCGCCGAACAGATCCAGCGCGCGTGGGAGCAGTGGCTCGTCGCCGAGACGACGCGCGCGCCGATCATGATCGTGCTCGAGAGTCTGCAGTGGGGTGATCGCCCGACGATTCGCCTGGTGACGGGCGCGCTCCGGGCGTGCGCGGAGCGTCCGCTCCTCGTGATGGCGCTCGGTCGTCCCGAGATGCAGGGCGCCTTCCCCGAGCTCTTCGCCGGGCTCCCGACGACCGAGCTGCGCCTCGGCGACCTCCCTCGACGCGCGTGCGAGCGGCTCGTGCGAGCGGTCGTGCCGACGGTCCGCGATCTCGACGTCGATCGCATCGTCACCGCGTCGACCGGCAATGCGCTCTTCCTCGAGGAGCTCATCCGCGCGCACAGCGAGGGCGAGGGGGAGGTCCCGAAGACGCTCCTCGCGATCATCCACGCGCGCCTCGAGCGCATGGAGAGCGAGGCGCGTCGCGTGCTCCGCGCAGCGAGCATCTTCGGACACGCGTTCTGGACGTCGGGTGTCGCTGCGCTCCTCGGTCGCGAGGGGAGCTCGACCGAGCGGCATGCGGAGTCGATCGCGTCGTGGATCGCGTCCCTGCGAGAGCGCGAGACGATCATCGCTCGGACGACCGCGCGCTTCGCCGGGGAAGAGGAGCTCGCCTTCCGTCACCCGCTCGTGCGCGAAGCGGCGTACGGCATGCTCACCGACGGGGATCGCATCCTCGGCCACCGCCTCGCCGCCGAGTGGCTCGAGCGCGCCGGCGAGCGCGATCCGCTGGTGCTCGCCGAGCACTGGGACCGCGCGGCGGAGCCGCTCCGTGCCGTCGAGTGGTACCGCCGCGCCGCGGAGCAAGCGCTGGCCGGCAGCGATCTCGAGGCCGCGATCCTGCGCGCCGAGCGCGCGGTGGAGTGCGGCGCCGAGGGCGAGACGCTCGGAGCGCTCCGCGCCGTCCAAGCCGAGGCGCACAAATGGCGCGGCGAGTTCGAGCAGGCCGAAGCGAGCGCGCGCGCGGCGATGAAGCACCTCGCGCAGGGGAGCGCCGCTTGGTATGCCGCTTCGTGCGAAGCCGTCGCTGCTGCCGATCGCCGCGGTCGCGTCGAAGCGATGGTGCAGCTAGCCGAGCAGGTCCGCGACACGCTCCCCTCGCTCCCCTCGGAAGCCGGCATCGCCGCAGACGCGCGCGAGGCACATGCGATCGCGTGCGCGCGCGTCGCGATCCACCTCACGGGCTCCGGACGCTACGCGCTCGCGGACGCGCTCCTCGCGTCGTTCGAGGACATGGTGACCGTGTCCGGGACGAGCGGCGATCTCGGGTCGACGAGCCCGGTGCTCGCCGCGCGAGTGCACCAAGCGCGCGCGATGCGTGCGCTCCTCGACGGCGTGCCGGACGCGGCGCTGCGGCACAACGAGGCCGCCGCCGACGCGTTCGCGGCGATCGGCGACGAGCGACGGGCGACGAGCCACCGTCTCGCCGCTGCGTACGCGTCGTCGCAGGTGGGCGATTGGCAGCGCGCGGTCGACGGTCTCCGCGCGGGGCTCGCCACCGCGTCCCGACTCGGCCTGCGCGGTCTCGCCTCCACCGCGAAGCACAACCTCGGGCTCGCGCTCGCTCGCGCGCGCCCGGGAATGCTCGACGACGCAGAAGCGATCGAGCGAGAAGCGGTCGAGGACTTCCACGCGCAGCGCGATCCGCGCATGGAGGGCGCGTCCCGGATGTACCTCGCGCTCATCCTGACCGACAAGGGGCTCACCGAGAGTGACGCGCTCGGGCCGGCCGAGGACGAAGCGAGCGCCGCCTGCACGCTGCTCGCGATCGTTCCGCCGCTCCAGGCCTACGCGCTCGCGATCCGGGCGCGCGTCCGGCTCGCGCGTCACGACATGTCCGGCGCGCTCTCCGACGCGCACGCCGCGATGTCGCTCCTCGAGCGGCTCGGCAAGATCGACGAAGGGGAGGCCCTCGTCCGCTGCGTCCACGCGGAGGCGCTCGCTGCGGCAGGGGACGAGGAGGGCGCGGCGCGCGCGATCCTCGACGCCGAAGCGCGCCTCGTCGCCCGCGCGCAGTCGGTCGGGTCCGACGCTGCGCGTCGCAGCTACCTGCAGGACGTCCCGGAGCACGCCCGCACGCTCTCGTTCGCGCGTGCCTGGGGACGTCGCGGGGGGTAGGCTTCGCGCCATGCGTCTCCGCGCGCTGCTCGGCTTCGGTGTCATGACGGTGATGCTCGCGTGCTCCGCGAGCAAGGAATCGACGAGCGGCCCTGGGACGCTCGCTGGCGGCGACACGGGCACTGGCTTCGATCTCGACGCCGGGAACGACGGCGACCCCGACTCGAACTTCAACACCGGCGAGGGGGGCACGGGCTCGTGCGCGGCGACGAGCTACAAGGCCGAGGTGGGCTTCGCGCCCGTCGACATCATCTGGGTCGTCGACTCCTCGGGCAGCATGGACGACGAGGCGAAGCGCGTGCAGGACAACCTGAACGGCTTCTCCACCTCGATGGGCATGGCCGGCATCGACTGGCACGTGGTGATGATCACCGCGTCCTCGTTCGTGAGCGTGCCGCCCCCCCTCGGGACGAGCCCGAACTACAAGCTCATCGATCGACAGGTGGGGTCGAACGAGCCGCTCCAGGCGCTGCTCGACGAGTTCCCGAACTACGTGACCTTCCTCCGCCCGCTCGCGATCACGCACATCGTCGCGGTCACCGACGACGAGAGCAGCATCAAGGCCGAAGACTTCTATGCGCAGATGCAGAAGAAGCTCGGCAAGAACTTCAAGGTGCACGCGATCGCGTCCGAGAAGGTCGCGCCCACGTTCACGAACCCCGAGGGCGCGTGCCAGACCGGCGGCTTCGGCAACGGCGCCGCCGCCCCGGGCATCGAGTACTACCGGCTCGCGGACGCGACGAAGGGGCTCAAGTTCTCGATCTGCACGACGGATTGGACGGGCCTGTTCAAGACGCTCACCGCCGAGGTCGCCGCGCCGGCGCGGCTGCCGTGCGCGTTCATCCTCCCGGCGGAGAGCACCGCCGATCCGATGAAGGTGAACATCGAGTGGAGCAAGGGGAACGGCGAGAAGGAGACGCTCCTCTACGTCGGTGACGGCGGCGCCGCGGCGTGCAACCCCGGCGGATGGTACTACGACGATCCGGTCAAGCCGACGCGGGCCATCCTCTGCCCGAGCACCTGCACCGCGGTGAGCGGCGACACCGCCGGGACCATCGCCGTCGCACTCGGCTGCGCCACGCGCATCAAGTAGTCGAACGGAACGCGCACTCTCGATGGCGAAGGGCGAAGCCAAGCACGAGGCGATCCCGGTCGGACCGCGCGTCGAGGCGGTGCTCGAGATCGCGTATCGCGCGCGTCGACCGGTGCTCCTCGAGGGCGTGACCGGAATCGGCAAATCCGAAATCGTGCAGCAGGTCGCGCGCCGGCTCGGGATCGAGACGATCGTCCTCGATCTGAGCCTCCTCGAGCCCCCCGATCTCGTGGGCCTCCCGGTCATCGAGGAGGGCCGCACGCGCTACGCGCTCCCGAGCTTCCTGCCGCGTGATGGCGCCGGGATCCTCATGCTCGAGGAGCTGAACCGCGCCGAGCGCTACATCC
>JBKJQC010000777.1:0-3245 GCA_046593995.1 Polyangiales bacterium | reverse complement strand
TTTGCAGGCGGTCGTCCTCGTCGCACTCACGGTCGCTCTCGTCGGCCCCCTCGGCCACCTCGGCGTCGCCATCGCGTACACGATCTCGGTCTTCCTCAACGCGATACTGCTCGCCGGCGCGGTCCGCCGGCGGCTCGGCCTCCGAGGCCTCGGCGGGATTCTCCGCTTCGCCGTCCGCGTCCTCGCGATCGCGCTCCTCGCGTGCGTGCCCGCGGCCGTCTTCGGGGCAGCGGTCACGGAATTGGATCTCGCGCGCGTCGCTCTCGTCGGAGTCATCGCGGCCGCGGTCTACGGGTTCCTGCTTCGATCCACCCGCACAGCGGACCTGCCGGATCTGTACCGGCGCCTACGAGGTCGGGCTCCAGGCCTTCTCGCCGACGAGGTTCACGCCGGGGTTCGGTAGCCGCCGAATACCTTCGATCCCGCCTGCCGCGAGCTCGCGGCGAAGATCCTTCTCGCGCTGCGGCGTGTCGTAGACGGGCGCGAGCATGTCGAACGTGTCGAGCAGCGCCCAGCGGTACCGCTGGCGGCGCGTGAGCTGCGGCTCGTCGACGTAGTTCGCGATCGGGAGCAGGAAGCGGAAAACGCGCCCGAAGACTGGCAGGCGGAAGAGGACGTCCGTGAGCGGGAAGAGGACGGGGAGCGTGAGCTGGATGAGCCGGAGCTTCGCGGGCGAGCTGAGCCGGCGGAAGATCCGGCGAGCGAGGTATTTCCCGGACAGTAGCGTAAACGGGCGCCGCTCGTAGGCCGTCACGGCGATGCGGCCGCCCGGCGCGACGAGTGGCGGAAGGCTCGCAAGCGCGCGCTCCGGACTCGGCGTGTGCTGTAGGACGCCGATGCAGTAAACGCCGTCGAGCGATGCGGCGCGGAACGGGAGCGCATAGATGTCGGCCTGGACGAGCTCGATGTTGTCGCGATCGCCGAGGCTCTCTCGCGCCGCGTCGACGGCCTCGCTGTAGTCGAGGCCGAACACGAGGCCAGCGTCGCGTGACGCGACCTCGAGGAGCCTCCCCGCGCCGCAGCCAGCGTCGAGCACGACCCGCCCCGCGAGCCACGAAGGATCCCAGCCGGTCTCGGTGCGGAAGCGCCGCTCGGAGAGGGTCGTGCCGCTGTGCGGGTCGAGCTGCTCGAGACGGAAGCGCTTCCACTGCATGCCGAAGGACGACGCGTAGGCCTCGGAGGCGACGAAGCGCGGGATGCCGGCCCGCACCGGAAACCGTTCGGCGCAACCCGCGCACGCAAGCGCGCCGTCCTCGACCGAGCCGTCAGCCTGTCGGCCCTCGGCGACGGAGAGCTCGCGGCCGCACGCGGTGCAGCGGAGATATGCGAGCGCGCGCTCCCTCAGGTGGCCGCTCCGAGGACGCGCTCGTACAGGGCACCGTACGCACTCACCATCGCGCCCGTGCCGAACGTGTCGAGCACCCGGGCTCGGCCATGTTCTGCGAGCGCACGCCCATGGCCCGGATCGGCCAGTAGCCGCATGATCGCACGCGAGACGTCCTCGGGTGACGCGTGCGGAACGACAAGGCAATCCTCCTCATGACGGAGGTGCTCCCCGACGATCCCGACCGGAGTCACGACAAGCGGGCGGCCGCGCACCAGCGCCTCGATGAGGACCATGCCCGTCGATTCCGTGCGGCTCGTGTGCAGGACGACGTCCATCGCTGACATGAGCGCCGGGACGTCGTCGCGCCATCCAACAAATCGAACGCTTCTTTCGGTGCCGAGCTCGCGCGCGAGGTGCGCGAGCGCGTTTCGCTGCGGGCCATCGCCGGCGAGGACGAGGACCGCGTCCGGTCGCGCCGCGAGCACGGCCGGCCAGGCGCGCAGCGCGGTATCGACGCTCTTTTCCCAGGACATCCGGCCGAACACGCCGACGCACGCGCGGCCTTCGAGGCCGAGCACGCCGCGGATCGATGTGCCCGCCTCGTCGGCGCGCGCGATCCGGGCGAGGTCAAGGCCGAGGGGGATTCGGTGGATGCGGCCGGCCGGGACCCCGAGGCGGATGAGTTCGTCCTCCGTCCGAGCCGACGGGGCGATGACCGCAGCCGCGGATCGAGTGAGGGCGCCGTCGATCGACAGGTACGCTCGGCGCTTCCAGCCGGCGACCGGCGCCATCCGGATAAAGTCGGGCGGCTCGTGGCGCGTGATGACGAGAGGCACCTGTGCCGCGAGACGGCGGGCGCCGGCTGCGAGGATGTTTGCGTCGAAAAGGTGCGCGTGGATGAGGTCCACGCGCTGGTGTCGAACGAGCCGCGTGAGCCGCACCGCCGCGACCGGGTAGTGCGCGCGTGTGTTCGCGCCGAGCGCGTGCGCGCTCGCTGCGTTCCCGGCCATCTCGCGCTGGAGTTCGCCGGCCGGCGCGACGCTGACCACGACCTGCCGCCAGCGCGCCGAGTCCCCAGCGCGGATCGCATCGGCGAGCCAGGGATTCGAGCGCGACGCCGGAACGACGTGGAGGACAGTCCGGGTCCCGTTCAGCTGCCCGGCCTCATGCCGCCGCACGCGCGCCGCGCGCGACCTCGGCCACAGTGAGCACGTCCAGTCGCCCTGCGGCGCGCGCGTCCGCCGCCGCGAGCACCGGTTCGAAGGCGCGGAGCATCGCGCTCGTGCGGGTCCCGAAGTTCACCGGGTGGAACCAGAGGTGGAGGACCCCAGAACACTGCCGCGACCTCGACGCGCGAGAAGCCACGGCCGGCGAACATGCGCTCGAGCACGGACAAGGAGTGGAAGTACTGCCGGACCCGCGAGAAGCCAGGGATCGAGGCCCGCGCGGTGATCGGGTTGATCGCCGCATACCCCGTGAGCGAGAGCGTAGGCGTTGCACTGACGATCGCCTTTCCACCCGGGCGGAGGACGCGACGGAATTCCTCGACGGCGACGGACGAGTCCGGAAGGTAGCGGATGATTTCCAGCGAGGTCACGTAGTCGAAGCACGCATCAGGGAATGGGAGCCGTCGGACGTCGCCGCGCAAGAGCGGCACGTCGGGAACGAGACGCCGCGCCTCATCGAGCATCCCCGCTGCGGCCTCGAGCCGACGCAGCTGTAGCCGCGGTCGCGGAAGCGCCGCAGGATCGGACCCGAGTCGCAGCCGGCGTCGAGCAGGCGCAGACCGCGGCCGTCGGCGGGAAGGTGCTCGTCGAGGACCTGCATCATCCGCATCCGCCCGTACGTGAAGGTGAAGCGAACAGGTCGCGCTCAAGCTGCTCGTATCGCCGTGCGAACGGGTCCGACTGCTCGTCAT
>JBKJQC010000436.1:0-2538 GCA_046593995.1 Polyangiales bacterium | reverse complement strand
GTACCGGCGCCGGCTGGAAACGCAGGCTCGCCTCATCGCGCCGGCGAACTCGAGTTGACTGGCTCCAAAAATTGGTTTGGTGCTAGTTCGTCGTCTTCGCGATCGTCTTGCCCATTCGCGGAACGCTCAAGAAGCGCCACGGGACCGAGTGCACTCGGTTCCGTGGCGGGACAGGCGCTCCGCGCCGGCCTCGTTGAAGAAGTGCGAGTTCCTCGTCGACATCGGCTGGCTCGTTCAGTCCTCCGGCGCGCGCATCGATGGCGCGCGTGCGCTCGGGAGTGCGCTCGTCGCAGCGGTCGTACCGAGGGCACGCGCGCAATCGAGTCTTCGCGCCAACTCGGCCAGCTGCTTGCGCATGGTCCCGCGGTCGCTTGGCGCCGATCCACCACGGCGCTTCGGCGCGATCGCCAGCGCAGCCCACGTCTCCGTGAAGTACTCCATGCGTGTTGCTCGAGGAGAAAACAATGCCTGAAGCCACTGCACTGACGATCGAACTGCTGACGCGACTCGTCTCCGGGGACGCTGTCGCGATTCGCGGTGCGGCGACGCTCGTCCCGGCCGGGGGGGCCGGTGACAAGGTCTTCCCGCCTTCGCACTCGGTCGACAAGAACGACCGACGTCCAGGCGCGAAATACGCGCTCGAGAAGCGTCGTATCGACGGGAGCGACATCGATTGCGTGCTCCTCGATTCGGTGCAGAGCCAAGCGAACAGGATGGAGGAGGCGCTGCAAGCGCTGTGGAGCGATCGCCGGATCGCGCTGCCCGTCATCACAGTCGATTTCTCGGACGCCGCCCCGGACGTCGGTGTCGTCACGTCACTGTCCGCGCCTCATCGTGTAGCGGACGCGCTGCTGCGCGACAGCATGATCGACGGGACACTGTTCCGCCTCTCTCCGATCGGCAAGTCGTTCACCGATGCGACTACGCGCAACGCGGGCCCGCTGTTCAAGGTCTGTCCGACGGCGCTGGTCTTTGGGATCTGGGACAGCACCGGACCGAAAGGGGGCCTCGGTGCGAAGTTCGCGCGAGTGCTGGTCTCCGAGATCGTCGGCATCGGCGCAACGCTCGGCGTGAAGACAGCGAGCCGTATCGACCCCGCAGGAATCGAGACGAAGGCCGCTGAAATCCTCGAAGCAAAGGATCCGTCCGAGCGATGGACGCACGACCCGAAGCTCGCGAAGCAGGACAAGGGCAAACCGGTAAGGCTCGGTGATGGCCGAGTCTCAGAGGTGAACCACAGCAACATTCCTCCGACGATCGAGTTGCTGGCAGGTGGGGTTACGATGGATCACGCCGCGCACACCGTCGTGCTCTCGCTCTCCGGTCTACGCAGGTTGCAGTTCGGCCACGGAAGCAACGAAGCACGCACCGCGCTCGCGGCGCTGGCCCTACTGGCCGTCGTGGCGGCGGGGTCGCGTGGCCACGACCTGAGGTCCCGCTGTCTGCTGGTGCCGAAGGAAGGAGAGTCGCTCTCGCTGACGGCCGTGCGCGGTGACGGTTCGACGCTAGCCCTGCAGCTCGATCTCGAAGCCGCGATCAAGCTGTTCGAGGCGGCGGTCGCAGCGCTACCCGAGCCGCTGCGGTTCACGACGAAGCCTGGCGAGCCCATCGCCACCCTGGTCCCCTCGCCGAAGCTCGTACACCTCGTGAAGAAGAGCCGCGAGCTCGCGGCCATCGGAGCCGACATCGAGGAGAACTGATGCTCGCCATCGAAGTCGAGCTCCTCGCCGGGCGCTATGCGGCCACGGCACACAACGATCGACGGCGGGCGGAGTGGCCGCCGCATCCCGCGCGATTCTTCTCGGCGCTCGTCGCCGCACTTCACGACGAGGAGACGGTCGAGGCAGATGAGCATGCGGCGCTGATTTGGCTCGAGGAACAGCCGCCGCCCGCTCTCGATGTCGATCTCACCGTCAGCAGCGACGTCGGGCGACGTCGCGTTCTCGACGTCTTCGTTCCGGTGAACGATGTGACTCTGGTCGGCGATCCCGAACGAGACCTTCGCGATGCCCGCGTTGCGGCGTGCACCGCGCCAGATGGCGAGCTGAAGAAGGCGCAGGCGCTCGTTACGAAGGAAGAGAAGCGGCTCGTGGCTTTTCTGGCTGCACAACAAGCGATCGACGCCGCGCCCTCGGCGAAGGCATTGGAGACGGCGGTTGCGCTGCTGCCCGACCGCCGCACGCGCCAGATGCGCACCTTCCCCGCGGTCTTTCCTGCACAGCGCACGTTTGCATTTCTGTGGCCCGAGGCGCCGCCGCCGGCACTGAGAGCAGCACTTGCCCGGCTGTGCGAGCGTGTCACGCGCCTCGGTCATTCCTCGTCGCTGGTGCGGTGCGCGATCGTAGATCGATCTGTCACCCCGACGCTGGTGCCGCGCGACGACGGCGCCGAGGTGTTGCGAACCGTCGGCCCAGGGCAGATGGCACGCCTCGACGAGGCATTCGAACATCATCGCGGCGTCGAGAGCCGCGTGCTACCAGCTCGTCCGCAACGTTATGGACCTCCCGTGGTCGAGCGGACGAGGATCAAGGGATCGAT
>JBKJQC010000345.1:0-2693 GCA_046593995.1 Polyangiales bacterium | reverse complement strand
ATCAGCTGCCGGGGATGCTCGAAGCGCGAGAGCTCGCCGACCTCGGCGACCACCGTCACCGCGACCAACTGCGAGACGCCGCGCATCGACTGGAGCGCCTCGATCACCGCTCGTATCGACGCCGGCGCCGTCGTGATCGCCGCCTCGATGGCCTTCTCCAGACGCAGCACGCGGTCGCGCGCGTGGTCAACCTCGGTCGCGTAGTCGCTGAGGGTGGCCTGCTGCGGAGCGAGCGGGAACGTCAGACTCCACACCCACGTCCGGTGCTTCTCCGTCCATAGGCGCATCTTCGCGGGCGTCGATACGCCTCGCGGCAGCAGGAACTTCAGCAGCCGCTGGCGGGCGCGACGCTGATCCTTCCTCGCGCTCTCTCGCGCCCGCACCAAGTCACGCAGCGCCTCGTGCTCCGCCGTCGGCACCCAGACCGGCGTCAAGTCTCCCGCGCGATAGCATCGAGCGAGCGTCTCGGCGTCACGTCGATCGGTCTTCACGCGCTCGCCGGGCTTCACCGGAATCAGGTCGGCGCCACCACCACGCACGACAGCCCCTGCTTCACCAGCTGCCAGTACAGCACGTACCCGGTCGGCCCAGCCTCGTAGCAGAATGCCAGCTTCTCGCGCTCCCCCGGCTTCTTCACCAGCTTCGCGATCGCCTCCGTGTCGTTGGGGATCGTGCCGAGCGAACGCACCTGACTTCCATGCGCACGCTCGTCTGGACGGTGCTCGCCTCGGTCGGGTGCGGCGGGCTCACGACCACAGCTCCCGCCGACGGCTCCGCAGGTGACACCGTGGTGGGCGACGACGCGGTCGCGGTCACCGACGTCGAGATGCCGATCACCGATGAGGGCGTGCAAGCCACCGATGGCGCGATCGCCGATGCACGTCCCGATGTGCCCACGACGTGCGTGTCGGGGCCGAGAGACGCCTCTCCGCTTGCGCCCCGACTTCGCGGCTTCTCGAGAGCGTGCGACGTGAGCTTCGCGGATCGAGCGACTTGTCAACTCGACCCCGGGAATAACGAGGACGCTTGGAACACCTACCCCCCGCTTGGAACACCTACCCCCCGAGGGCGTATGATCTCCCGCAGAGGGATCGATGATGCTCACACGATTGTTGCGGACGACGAGCTTGTTGACGTGCGTGACGGCGGCAATGGGTTGTTACGGCAACGGCACCGGCAGCTTCGCGGACGGCGGAGATGCGCGGAGCGATGGGGCGGTGATCACCGAGGTCGACGCCTCGACGGCCGCCGACTCGACCGCGTCGGATACGACGACGACGGGCTCCGATACGACCGCGAGCAAAGACGGCGTCGTCCCGACGACCGATGGCACCTCCACGGCCGACACGCGCCCGACTGTGCCGGACGCGATCGTCGCCGTCGACAGCGCGTGCCTCGGCGTCTGCAACGGCACCTGCACGGACACGTCGAAGGATCCGCGCAACTGCGGGATGTGCGGGAGGATCTGCAGCCCCGCGGAGCCCGCATGCGTCGCCGGCGCTTGCAGGTGTCCGACGGGCGCGAGGACGTGCAACGGGGCGTGCCGTGACGTGCAGAACGATTTCGACCACTGCGGCGACTGCGGGAAGGTCTGCGCCGACGCCGAGGCGTGCATCGCCGGGGCCTGCGCGTGCAAGCCGGGTCTCACGAGGTGTGGCACCGCGTGCGTCGATACGTCCGGGAGCGCAACCAACTGCGGCGTGTGCGGCACGGCTTGCAGCGCCGCACAGGTGTGCACCAACGGGAAGTGCGTCGCCTCGACCGGCATGTGCCCGACCGGCCAGTCGTCGTGCGGCGGGGCCTGCGTGGACGTGCGAAAGAGCAACACGCACTGCGGCGGCTGCAACAACGAATGCCTCGTCGACGAGCTCTGCGTGGAAGGCAACTGCGAGATCTACCGGCCCGCGTCGTTCTGCACGACCTGCCCCTGCTCCTGCGGCGGGCGCCTCTGTTGCCCCGCGCTCGCTGCGGGCGGCGGTGCGCTCTGCGTCGACGCGAACGCCTGTCCGTGAGCGCGCGCTGTCCGTGAGCTACGGCTCGTCGGTCCCCCACGGCGGCACCATATCGTTCTCGCGCACGGTGAGCCCCTGGTGCCAATCGGCGCCGTCGGGGAGCCCGGCATCGATGGTGCGCGCGACGCGCGCCAGCGCCGACTCGATCGCGCCGTAGGCGTGGTGAAGGGCGACGGCGGCTTGCGCGAGCGTAGCCTCCGTCGGCGACGCGAGATTGATCTGGGCGAGCTCGTCGAGGCGGCTCTCGAACACGCGTGCGTCGCTGGTGATCTCCGCACGGAGTCGTTGCAAGCGCGGGTTCACAGCAAGCGTGCCTCGTCGCGCACGCACGCGCGCAGGCTCTCGCCCGCCTCCTCGAGACGCACGAGATCGACCCGGACGCCGAAGAGGTGCATCAACTCCGCGAGCGCGCCGAAGTACGCACCCGAGGGCAGCCCCTCGACCGCGAGGTCGACGTCGCTCGTGTCGGTCGCGTCGCCGCGGGCGAGCGAGCCGAACAGCCACGTGCGCACCGCGCCCCGCCGGCCGAGGACTGCAAGGGCCGACAGGGGTTCAGGCGCCCGGTGCCGTCCGCTTCGCGAGGAGCTAGATCAGATCGATCTTGGTCACCACGCCGACGGCACGCCGACGGACGCGCTCTCGTCCGTCACGGTGAAGGGCGTGGACGCCCCGCGAAAGATC
>JBKJQC010000271.1:0-6813 GCA_046593995.1 Polyangiales bacterium | reverse complement strand
ATGACGTGCTTCGCCATCGCCTCGGTGTCCTCGGGTTTGAGGCGGTCGGTCTTGAAGTAGACCATGTCGCCGCGGATGCGCGCGCCCGGCGGCTGCCCGACCTTGAGATGGACGTCGCTCGCGTTCGCCGCCACCGCTTTCACCAGGATTTGCTGGAAGAACTCCTCCGAATCGTACGGGGTGGCCATCGGTTCGAAGTGTAGAGTAGATCGCGCGCAACATGGCGACCGACGCGAGCGCCGACAAGACGGAGGACGAGAGACGGCTCACCACCGTCGACGCCTTCGCGCCCCAGACGCGTCGGATCGTCGAAGGACCGCTCGCCTGGGAGGTCTTCCGCTTCGGCGCCCCGATCGCCGTCGGCATGGCGCTGCAGGTCACGTTCAACCTCGTCGACGCCTACCTCATCGCGCGACTCCCCGAAGGGCGCGCCGGCCCCGCGATCGGCGCGGTCGGCATCTGCGATCCGATCGCCGCCGTCGGCACCATCATCAGCTACGGACTCTCCACCGCGACCGCCGCGATCCTCGCCCAGCGCAAGGGCGCAAGCGATCTCGACGGCGCGCGCCGCGTCGGCTGGCAGTCGCTGCTCCTCACGCTCGGGCTCTCGGTCGTGTTCCTCCTCGTCGGGATCTTGCTCGCGAAGCCCATCATCTACGGGGTCGTCGGCGCCAAGGGGGAGGTCGCGCGCCTCGCCGTCGAGTACCTGGAGGTGATGGTCGGCGGGAGCTTCTCGATCTTCTTCCTCCTGCAGCTCACGTCGATCATGCGCGCGCTCGGCTCGTCGAAGACACCCGTGGCCGTCTTGGTCCTCGGCAACATCCTCAATTTCTTCCTCGCGCTGTTGCTGGTCTACGGCCAGGGAGAGCGCCCTGCCGTCTTCGCGTGGTCGCTGCCGATCGCGCAGTTCTTCCACGCGCCACGCCTGGAGCTCGTGGGCGCGGCGTGGGCGACGATCATCGCGCGCACGCTCGCGCTCTTGCCGGCGTTCGCGTACCTCGCGAGCGCGCGGGGCGACAAGATCCTCCAACCGAAGAAGGAGTGGAAGAAGCCGATCCGCAAGGAGCTCGCGGCGATCTGGGACATCGGCTGGCCCTCGTCGGCGCAGTTCGTCGTGCGCATGGGCGCGTTCGTCGCGACGACGGCGATGATCGCGCACACGTTCACGACCGAGACCGATCAGACGGCGAGCACCGCATACGGCATCGTCTTCCGCGTCGAGACGATGGCCCTCTTCCTCTCGATGGGCTGGGGCTCGGCCGCGCAGACGTTCACCGGCACCAACGCGGGCGCAGGGAACCTCCGTCGCGCCGGCTGGAGCGGCTGGTTCGCGGCCGGCTACGACGCCGCCTGCATGGGTCTCCTCGCGTTCGCGATGTCGCTCTGGGCCTCGCCGCTCCTCGCGTTCTTCGATCCGAACCCGCGCGTCATCGAGATCGGCCGCGAGTACCTCGCCGCGGTCGGACCGAGCTACGTCACCTACGGCGCAGCGATCGTCCTCGGCAACGCGTTCAGCGGCGTCGGCGCGACCCGCAAGACGCTCCGCCTCGATCTCATCATCGTGCTCGCGATCCAGGTGCCGCTCTGCCTCCTGGCGGTCTCGATGCGCGGCGAACGACGGGCGCTGTGGGGCGCGATCGCGACCGCCAACGCCATCAGCGCCGTCGTCTACGGGATCGCCTACGCACGCGCGAAAGAGTTCTGGCCGAAGACCTCCGCCCCGGAGCACTGACCTCTACAGTGCAACAGAATTGAACACGGAGGCACGGAGGCACGGAGATCCAAGAAGTGCTGCCGCACGCTTCGCATCGGCCTCGGTTCGCACGCGCTGCCTGGGGCTGACGGGCGACGAGAAGCGTCGACCAAGCGAGCGGCTCGATCGGCAGGCCGCTCGAACCTCCGTGCCTCCGTGCCTCCGTGTTCAATCAGGTCTCCGCGTGAACGTGTGTGTGCCTGTGCGAGCGGCTGAGGCCGTCGCTGGACGAGATTCTCCTGGTGCTATGCTTTGCGGCCGATGCCCGACGACGAGGCCCGACAGCGAGCGCTCGCGCGGGTCGGTATGACCCTGAAGGGCAAATGGCGCCTCGATCAGCTGATCGGGGTCGGCGGCATGGCGTCGGTGTACGCGGCGACCCATCGCAATCAGAAGCGCGCGGCGCTCAAGCTGCTCCACCCGGAGCTGTCGCTCAGCGTGCAGGTGCGCAATCGCTTCCTCCGCGAGGGATACGCGGCCAACACGGTCGGTCATCGCGGCGCGGTCGAAGTGTTCGACGACGACGTGACCGACGACGGCGCGGCCTTCCTCGTGATGGAGCTCCTCGACGGCGAGACGCTCGAGGCGCGCGCGCAGCGGAGCGGCTATCTGCTCCCCCCGAGCGAGGTCCTCTCGCTCGTCGATCAGCTGCTCGACGTGCTCGCGGCCGCGCACGACAAGGGGATCGTCCATCGCGATCTCAAGCCGGAGAACCTCTTCTTCACGACGAAGGGCGAGCTCAAGGTGCTCGACTTCGGCATCGCGCGGCTGGCGGAGCTCTCGGGCGACACCGGGGTCAACACGCGCGCCGGCACGGTGATGGGCACGCCCGCGTTCATGGCGCCCGAGCAGGCGCGCGGACGCTGGAACGAGGTCGATGCGCGCACCGATCTGTGGGCCGTCGGCGCGACGATGTTCACGCTGCTGACGAGCCGCTGCGTCCACGAGTCCGAGACGGCGAACGAGCAGCTCGCGCTCGCGATGACGGCGGCCGCGCGCCCGATTCGTGAGCTCTTGCCGACGCTGCACGCGTCGGTCGCCGAGATCGTCGACCGCGCGCTCCGCTATCACAAGAACGAGCGCTACGCCGATGCACGCTCGATGCTGACCGCGGTGCGCGCCGCGTACTGGGAGCTCGAGGGCGCGATCTCGCAAGCGCCCGACACGCCCGCCGTTCCCCCGGAGCCGAGCAGAGCCCGGGTATCGCAAGACGCCGCGACGCAGATCGCGCCCGAGGGGCACTCGTACATCTCGGCGCCGAACGCGAACGCGCTCCCGCCGGAGCCGGTGCACAAGTCGGTGGTCGCCGTCAGCTCGAGCGTCACGCCGACCGCGCACCGCGATCGCACGCGCTTCATCGCCGCGGGCGTCGGCAGCGTCGCCCTCCTCGCGATCGGGATCTTCGTCGCGACGCGCAGCGGTACGCCGCCGGTGGTGACCCCGGGCGCGCAGCCGACGCAGACCGTCACGAGCACGGCGACGCACGCGACGCCGACCGTGACTCCAAGCCTGACCGGCACAGCGATTCCGGTGCCCGAGCCCACGACGTCCCCGTCGGCTTCGAACACGGGCGTCGCGCCGAAGGCCACCGCGAAGATCAAGCCGCCCGCGAGCGCGACTGCGCCGACGACCGCGCCCACGCAGGTCGTGATCAAGAAGAAGAAACCGCCGGTCATCGAGTAAAGTGGGCGCGTGCGGATGCCGCGGTCGCCCCTCGCCCTCTGCCTCGTCGTGGCGCTCGCGCTGCAGGGGCCATTCATCGGGCGCGCGTTCGCCCAGGAGCCCAGCCTCGCCGACAAGGAGTCCGCGCGCGACGCGTTCGCCGCCGGGATGGAGCTCCGCGAGAAGGGGGACAAACCGGGCGCGCTCGCGAAGTTCAGGGCCGCCTACGCGCTCGTGCGCTCGCCGATCACCACGTTGGAGGTCGGTCGCTCGTACATGGAGCTCGGGCAGCTGATCGAGGCGCGCGAGAAGTTCCTCGAGGTCGGAAACCTCCCGGCGAAGACCACCGAGTCGAAGGAGGCCAAGGCCGCGCGCGTCGAGGCCGAGAAGCTCGCGGACGACGTCGGGGCGCGCATCCCTTCGGTGCTGATCCACGTGACCGGCGCACCGACGGGCGTGACGCCGACGATCACGATCGACGACGCCGTGGTGCCGTTCGCGTCGCTCACCTCCCCGCGCAAGATCAACCCGGGCAAGCACCAGCTCTCGGCAAAGGCCGCGGGGGTCGAGCCGTGGTCGTCGACGATCGAGGTGAAGGAAGCGGAGACCAAAGAGGTCACGGTCACGCTGGTCGCGATCCCCGGCGCCGTCGTACCGCCTCCGCCCGACGGTCCGTACAAGCCTCCGCCGCCGGCGGCCGACACGTCGACCGGCATGACGACCACGCAGATCCTCGGGCTCGGCATCGCCGGCATCGGCGGATTCGCCCTTGGCTATGCGGTGGTCGGTGGTCTCCAGGCGCGCTCGAAGTGGAACGAGTCCGAGCCGCTCTGTCCGAACGACCTGTGCGAGCCGGAGGGTACGCGGCTCGCGGCCGAGGCACGCTCGCAGGGAACCACGGCGCTCGTCGTGGGCATCCTCGGCGGTGCCGCGCTGGTCGGCGGAACGGTCCTGTACTTCGCCGGGCGGCCCGAGAAGAAGTCTGTCGGCGTCGCGGCCACACCGGGCTCGCTCTTCCTGGTGGGGCAGTTCTGATGCGGCGCCTCGCGTCCGCCCTCCTCGCGCTCGCTTCCTGCACCGAGCCGCCGGCCGATCCCGGCGGATTGGGAGATGGGCACGCAGCGAAGACCGGGCTCGAACGGCTGCGCGCCATCCCAGCGTTCGCCACGCAGCTCCGCCCGGCGCTCCGCCTCGTGAGCTCCGGCGATGGATACCGGCTCGCCGCGTCGGCGTGGTCGAGCGCTTCGCCGACGCTCGACGCGATCATCCGCGGAGACGGTCTGCACCTCGCGCTCTCGAGCGACGCGACCTTCGCGCTCCATGTGCGCGCAGAAGACGAGGCCGTCGAGGGACGCGTGGTGGACGGCTCTGTGTTCTTCGCGAACGCGCGCCCGGAGACCGACGTTGTGCTGTCGCTCTCGCCCGAGGCCGCCGAGGAGCTGCGCGTGCTCCGCACGAGCGACGCGCCGCACGTGCTGCGTTGGCGCGTCGTGAAGGGACCGGCCGTGTCGTCCGTGCGTCTGCGCGAAGGGCGGATCGAAGCGCTCGATCGCGACGGCGTCGCGCGGATCGCGAGCCAGCCCATGTTCGCCATCGACGCTCGGGGTGTGCGCCGCGATCTGTCGCTGCGCGTGCTGTCCGCGGAAAGCGAGACATTCACCGTCGAGACGGTCGTCCCGCACACGATGACGCCGCCGATCGCCGTCGATCCGTCGTGGACCACGGTCGGGAGCATGGGCGTGCGTCGCCACTTCCACATGATCGCGCCGCTCCTCTCCGGCCAGGTCCTCGTCGCCGGCGGCGAGAACGACACGGGCGAGGTGTCGTCGGCCGAGATCTACAACGAGCTCGCCAAGACGTGGGCCTCGACCTCGTCGATGACCCGCAAACGACGCTGGGGCGTGATGACCGCGCTCGCCGACGGTCGTGCGCTCGTCGTAGGCAACGGAATCAGCGATGCGTCGAAGGTCGGCGAGATCTACCAGCCCACGGCTCAGACGTGGTCGCTGACCAGCGTGGCTCCCTCGGACCGCAGGGTCGGTCTCACGCTCACGCGCCTCGGGACCGGCAAGGTGTTGGTCGTCGGCGGCGACGCGAATCCCGGCAACGCGTTCGACACCGCCGATCTCTACGAGCCGTCGAACGACACCTGGACGCCGACGGGTTCGATGAAGACCCAGCGCTGCCTCCACACCGCGACGACGCTCTCCGACGGACGGGTGCTCGTCGCGGGCGGCGCGGACGACTCGAGCACGCTCTCGCTCGCCGAGATCTACAATCCCGCCACCGGCACCTGGAGCGACGCGGCGCCGATGAGCGTCCCCCGGCGCTCCCATGCGGCCGCGCGGCTCGGCAACGGTCGCGTGCTGGTCTGTGGTGGGTTCTGCGCACACGCTCCCTGCATCGGCACGACGTACTCGAGCTGCGAGCGCTACGATCCGATCGGCAACGCCTGGTCCGCGGCCGGAAGTATGGCGGCGCCGCGCGACGAGCTCGCGCTGATCGCGTTCGCGGGTGGCCGCGCGGTGGCCGCCGGTGGGCAGAACGGCACCACCCCGCTCGCGAGCGCGGATCTCTACGATTCCGCCAACAACGCCTGGATGGCCGACGATCCGTTGGCCCATGCGCGCCACGCGCCCGCCGCCGTGCTCTTGGCCACCGGAGAGATGTTGATCACCGGCGGTCGCTCGACGAGCACCGCGGTCTCGCAGACGGCCGAGGTGCACGCGGTCCCGGGCGCGGTCGACGCGGGGCCGAGCGATGCCGGCTCGCCCGACACCGGCGCCACGTCGTCCGACACCGGCGCGAGCATCGCCGACACCAACGTTGCCGACACGAAGCCTGGCGACGGCACCGTCGCGACCGACACCAACATCGCAACGGACACCAATCCCGTGGCCGACACCAACGTCGCGACCGACACCGGCACGGTCGACGACGCCGCGCCCGCGGATGGAGCACCCACCGACGGCGCGATCGGTCAGGACGGCGCGCCCGCGGATGGAGCACCCACCGACGGCGCCATCGGCGGAACGTGCACCTCGCACGCCGACTGCCCGAGCGATCGCTACTGCTCCGCGAACGTCTGCCTCCCGCGCGAGCCCCGCGGCGACGCGCCCTGCGGGTGCTCCGTTCCGGGCGCAGACGGCAGCGAACCCGCTGTGCGCGCGCGGGCGATCTCCGCGTTCGCGCTCCTCTTCGCGACCGTGTGTGCCCGCGGCGCGTCTCGCAGACGGCGGAGACCGCGGTCTGCCCCGGCTAGGCTTCACGGACGAGAGTCGCTCCGGTAAGGAGCCGGCATGGACCTGGAGCTGACCGAAGAGCAGCGGATGATCCGCGACACGGCGCGCGATTTCGCCACCAAGGAAGTGGAGCCGAAGGCCGCCGAGCTCGACAAG
>JBKJQC010000981.1:0-9992 GCA_046593995.1 Polyangiales bacterium | reverse complement strand
GCCCGAGGCACGCGGCCGCGACGCGATCGCACGCGCGTACGGTGACTTGATCGCGTTCGTCGGTTTGACCCCCGAGGCGAGGCAAGCGAGCGAGATCGTTCGATGGATGGCCGGAGGCATCGAGCCGCAGGCCCCTACGGCCGCGCAGCTCGTTCATGCGGTCTACGACACGCGCATGCCGGCGCGCGTCGCCGCCGGCCTGCTCGGTATGGTAGCCGGCCCGATTGCTGTGTCGCTGTTCGAGAGCGGGCACCACCTCTCGGACGATCATGCCGCGCAGCTCGCGACCGCGGCCGCCGAGACGACGCGTGATGCGCTCGCGGTGCTGGTCGCGCTCCTCGAGAGCCTGCGAATCGACGTCTCCGAACGCGTGCTGCCGCGGACCGAGCGCTTCGAGCTTCCGCGGGAGGCGCTCGTCCAATCATGAGCGGATCGACGCCGAAGGACGTCGATTCGAGCTCCAAGGGTGACGCGGACGACGCGCCTGCAACAGCGACCGTCGCGAGCACGGGGTGGGCTTACGTCGGCTCCGACCGGCACCCCGCTGTCGTGCTCGACGTGAAGCACGACACGAAGTTGTTCATCATCACCGGTACGTCGAACCCAGGCCTCACTCCGTCACGCTCTGCGCGTCCGGACCCGTCCCCGACCAACAAATCGTCTCCACGCCGCCGGCAGAACCGACGCCGTTCGACCCGATTCGGATCATCGGTCGCCGTCCTTTCTCGGTGAGCAGCTTCGGCGCGGTGACCGCGAAGACGAAGAGCGGATCGGTTCCGCTGGACGTGAGGGAGGCCGATCCGGGCGCCTCTGTCTCTGCGCAGCTCTCCATGTTCGAGTCGACGACGATCGACCTCTCCGGATTGCGGGACGTGCTCGGCGGGCCGCTCGGTCTCGGCGCGATATCGGTGAAGGTGCCGACCTCGGTCGTGACCGATCTCGGGTTCGCCACCCCGCTCCCCGCTGGATCGTCGATCGGGAGCACGCCATCGGTCGCAGGCGGGCTCCTTCGCGTGGCGACGCAGCTCGGACAAGCCAGCGGCTGGTCGTTCGCGATGGCGATCGGAGCCTCATCCGGGAAGACACGTCTCCGAGCCCGGCATCGCCTCGCCTGTGGCTCGGCGCCATCGATCGCCGTCGACGTGCGCATCGTCTCGGCGGAGGGAGGCTTCGTCGTCATCAAGCCGGCGTGCGTCGCGAGCCCGGTCGACGAGACGGTGACGCTCGTGGGCGCGGGCCCGTACGTGCTCGTCGCGATCGCTCCGAGGTTCGAGCGCGTGCCGTGCAACTACCCGTTCGGCGGACCGAGCGCGAGCTACGAGCTCGACGAGCTCGCATTCGAGTGAGGCATTACCTTCGAGCTGAGGTGACGATTCGCGCCATCGGGGACCGGCTCTTTCCGTCCGGACAGAGCGTTCAGAGAGGAAGGCCCACCAGCTCTCGCAGTGCGAAGTACGCGTCGCTCACGGCCCACGCGAGGAGCGTCTCCTGTCGCCGCGCCAGAGACCACTCGCCCTCGGCGTGGCCGTAGACGTCGACCAAGCGGGCAGCGGTCACGGGATCGTCGCAACAGAGAAGGGCGCCGCGCGCCGCTTCGGCCTCGCAGATCTGAAAGTGCTCGAGCACATCGATGGTGCGTCCTTCGCTCACGATGGTGTCTGCCGCACGGCGGATCGCCGCGCGTTCATCGGGGGTGATCGCAGCCGCGAGCGATGCGATCATCGCCTGCGCCTCCGATGCGAGCTCTGCTGGCGGTGAAATGGCCTCGTGCGCGGTCATCAGTCCTGCCCACACCGCGGTGATCGCGTGGCGAGGCTCGTCGAACAACGCGCGAATGACGTGTTCGGGACGGCTCTGCATGACGTGATGAGCGGCCATGAACGTCATCTCGGCGCGCGTCAGCCCTTCGAGGACGCCTGCACATGCGAGCGACGTCGGCGGGTCGATGGGGACCGCGAGCAGACGCCCAGGCTCCCCGTCGACGAGCAAGAGCCGTGGAGGGTCCACGGCGAGCACGCGCGCGCACCCGAAGAACGTCTTGCCGAAGAGCGTCACTGGAGCGCGCGGATCCTCGGCGGGGGTGGAGCGCGAAAGCCTCACGCGATGCTGATCCGGGGCGTCCGTCGACCAAGCACGCACGCGTCGAATCGGCGCGGCGAGCGCCGTGATCGCGGAGGCCAGCGCGCGCTGCCGACGACCGTGATGGAGGAACGTGGCGCGCGCCGTGGGATCGAGTGTCTTCCGGAACTTCGGCGGTTGACGAGTCCGCTCTGCGTGCGCAGTCCTGTGACGTGCTTCGGCGCGGCCGGAGAAGACGAGGACGGACGCGAGCACCGAAGCGCGACCGACCTTCCCGGCCCGCATGTTCTCCTCGAAGCGCGCGGCGAGGGACTCCGGGGCGAGCAGAGAGTGCGAGCCCGTCGGCGCCGTGACCGGAATCTGCGCAGGCAAAGGCACGCCGTCGCTCCACGACACCGTCGCTCCGACGACGGCGGAAGCGGCTGGGACGGGGGTCAGCCGAGGGTGTGACGACCCACCCCACGATCCGCTCTGGAGCTGCCACGCCGGACCCTTGAGGATGCTGTCGAGCGCCGCCTGCGCCGCCCCGGCTGCGGCGAACCGCGCGGACGGCTCGCGGTTCACGCACGCCGCGAACCAGTCGTCGAAGCCGTCGGGAAGAATCACCGCCGTGCCGAGCTCCGCCAAGCGATAGGTTGCCGGGACCAGTGGATCGGCGAGCAGCTCTCGCATGAAGGTCGGCAACGGTCCCTTCTTGTGCTTCCAGTAGATCTCCCCCGTGAGGAGTCGAAAGACGATCAGCCCGAGCGCCCACACGTCCGTCCACGCCCCGACGCGGCTCTGGCTCTGCGCTTGCTCGGGCGACATCCACAGCGGGGTTCCCACCGCGGTGGTGAGCGAGCTGCCCAAGTTGGCGACGATCTTCGCGACACCGAAATCGAGGACCTTCACTGTGAACGGGAACCCCGCGCGTCGTGACGTCGCGAGAAAGATGTTCTCCGGCTTCAGATCGCGATGCACGACGCCGACGGCGTGCGCCGCAGCGAGTGCGTGGCAGAGCTGCTCCATGACGAGGGCGACTTCCTCGCGCGGTACGGCGCCACGGCGATCCGCGTACTGCTGGAGGTCCTCTCCCTTCAAGAGCTCCATCGCGAGCCACGGGAATCCGGTGACCTGATCGACGCCGGCGCCGATGACCTGAACGACGTGGTCGCTCTCGATCTGACCGCCGACGCGCGCTTCCTGCTCGAATCGCTCCCGCAGGCGCGGGTCCTTCACGAGCTCCGCGTGCATGATCTTCAGCGCGCGCTGAGTGCGCGTCGAGAGCTGCTCGACGACGTAGACCGATCCCATGCCGCCCTCGTTGAGCGGACGAATCACGCGGAAGTCCCCCGCGAACAGGCTCCCCGGCGTGAGTGCCGTCTCGGTCATCAGGAACCGAACGTACGGTCTCCAGCAGAAACGCGCCAAACAGGAGAATCATCGCCACCGGTCGCTTTGCGGCTCTGGCTTCCATGGCGCGACCGTTCGACGTCCGCGCTGCCGGGTCGTGGAAGGTTCCGGCTGCCGAGCGCCGCCTCCCTGGCGCTCGCGTGGGATGGCGCGTCGCCGCCGAGGGCGGTCCTCGGGACGGGGGCTCCCGGGACTCACGCGCCCCGGCAGCCCGGAGCCGTCGGAAGCCCGCTGATTTTCGCGTCGCGACGCGGCACGGGCGGCGTTTTTTGCAGTCGCGCTCGGGCTCGCTCGATGGAGTCGGGGCGCCCGTGCTATTAGGCGCGCCGACCTGTTGGACGCGGACGTCCCGACCCATCGGGGCGCCCCTTCGAAGAGAGAACTCCCTTGGCCGCTCGCATCCCCCTCGCACGCATCCGCAACATCGGAATCTCGGCCCACATCGACTCGGGCAAGACGACGCTCACGGAGCGCATCCTGTTCTACACGGGCCGGATCCACAAAATCCATGAGGTCCGCGGCAAGGACGGCGTCGGCGCCAAGATGGACTCGATGGATCTCGAGCGCGAGAAGGGCATCACGATCCAGTCCGCCGCGACGTACTGCGTGTGGAACGGGTCGCAGGCGCAGTTCCAGCCGCAGAACATCAACATCATCGACACGCCCGGCCACGTCGACTTCACCATCGAGGTGGAGCGCGCGCTGCGTGTACTCGACGGCGCGATCCTCGTCCTCGACTCGGGCAAGGGCGTGCAGAGCCAGTCGATCACCGTCGACCGGCAGATGAAGCGCTACCACGTCCCGCGCATCGCGTTCGTCAACAAGATGGACAACCCCGGCGCGAACTACGAGCGCGTGGCGGAGATGCTCAAGGAGAAGCTCCACCACCACCCGGTCCGGATCCAGCTCCCGATGGGTGCCGAGTCGGACTTCAAGGGGATCATCGACCCCATCGTCGGCAAGGCGTACTTCTTCGACGGCGCCGACGGCGAGATCGTGCGCGAGGAAGAGATCCCCGCCGAGTACGCGGCTGCCGCCAAGGCGGCGCGCGAGAAGATGATCGCCGATGTCGCCGACGTCGACGATCTCCTCGCCGAGAAGTTCATCAGCGAGGAGCCGGTCTCGGTCGACGAGCTCCGCGCCGCGATCCGTCGCGCGACCCTGGCCCTCAAGATGACCCCGGTGATGTGCGGATCGGCGATCAAGAACAAGGGCGTCCAGCTCCTGCTCGACGGCGTCGTGCACTTCCTCCCGAACCCGACCGAGGTCATCAACGAGGCGCACGATCAGACCAAGGGCGAAGAGAAGATCGTCGTCGACTCCGACCCGACCAAGCCCTTCGTCGGCCTCGCGTTCAAGCTGCAGCAGGACAAGTACGGCCAGCTCACGTACTTCCGCGTCTACCAGGGCACGGTCTCCGCCGGCGACACCATCTACAACACGTCGAACGAGATGCGGAAGGTGCGGGTCCCCCGCATGTTCCGTATGCACTCGGAAGACCGCGAGGAGATCCCGTCGGCCGAGGCCGGTGACATCGTCGCCTTCTACGGCGTCGAGGCGAGCTCCGGCGAGACGTTCACCGACGGCAAGGTCAACATCACGCTCACGTCGATGCACGTGCCGGCGGCCGTCATCTCGCTCGCGGTGGCGCCGAAGGATCGCGCCACCGAGGTGCAGTTCTCGAAGGCGCTCAACCGCTTCACCAAGGAAGATCCGACCTTCCGCGTCCACCAGGACGAGGAGTCGCAGCAGACCATCATCAGCGGGATGGGCGAGCTCCACCTCGACATCTACATCGAGCGCATGCGCCGCGAGTACAACTGCGACGTCGTTGCGGGGAAGCCGCAGGTCGCGTACCGCGAGTCGATCACCCGCAAGGCGGAGATCAACTACACCCACAAGAAGCAGACCGGCGGCTCCGGTCAGTACGCCAAGATCTTGGGGTACATCGAGCCGCTCCCGGCCGATGCGGTCGAGGCCTACGAGTTCCTCGACGACGTCTCCGGTGGTTCCATCCCGCGCGAGTTCATCTCGTCGTGTGACAAGGGCTTCCGCGACGCCGTGCGCAAGGGCACGATGATCGGCTTCCCCATCGTGGGCATCCGCTGCGCGGTCAACGACGGCGCCTCGCACGCGGTCGACTCGTCCGAAATGGCGTTCAAGACGGCCGCCATGATGGGCTTCCGCGAGGCCTACGCGAAGGCCGCGCCGACCATCCTCGAGCCGATCATGAAGGTCGAGATCGACGTCCCGAGCGAGTTCCAGGGCTCGGTCGTCGGCCAGGTCAACCAGCGCCGCGGCGTCATCCTCGACACCGTCGCCGGTGACACCGTGAGCATCGTCTGCGAGGTCCCGCTGAACGCGATGTTCGGCTACTCGACCGACCTGCGCTCGGCGACCCAGGGGAAGGGCACCTTCACCATGGAGTTCGCCCGCTACGCCATCGTGCCGAAGCAGGAGCAGGAAGAGATGACGAAGAAGTACCGCGAGAAGCTCGCTGCCGAAGCGGCGAAGAAGTAATCCTCGAGCGGTTCACGAGAGAGCCCCGGCAGATCCTCCTGTCCGGGGCTTTTTCACGTCGTGTCGGCTCGGGGTGCCAGATCACTTGCACGGATCGGGGACGCGCTCGAGGATCGCCGGCGACAGCGTCGCCGAGAAGTCGCTGCCGGACTCGGCGACCGCGCTGCAGTTGCCGGCGTTCCAATAGGGGTTCTTCTCGTCCTTGCTGTTCGTCCAGTCGACCTGGTTGTCCTTCACGGTGACATCCGTGCACGACGACGCGTACTGATCCCAGACGTAGATCCCGACGTTGGTGAATGGCTGTCGGCGCGCGTAGACGACGTTCTTCTCGAGCGTCATGTGGCTGCCGCCCGCGACCGCCGTTCCGTATTGGCCCGGATCGACGAGGATGTTCCAGCGCGACACCTGGTAGGTCCCCCCTCCGTCGCCGAGCAGCACGCCGCCGCCGCTGGTGCTCGGGCCGCCCCCCTTCACGCGGTTGCCCTCGACGAGGATCGGTGACGCGGCGGTGCCGTGCGTCTCGAAGAGGTTGATCGCGTCCTCCGGCATCGACTCACCGGGGCGGTTCTCGGCGAGGTTGCAGCGGATCGCGTTGTTCGCGCCGCTCACGCGGTTGAACTGCGCGAGCTGTCCGCGCGCCATCCCGCCCTGGACGTTCAGCACGGAGTTGCGCTCGAAGCGAACGCCGCTGCTGTCGACGAAATAGCCGCCGCTGCGGTTGCGCGCGAACCAGTTGCCCGCGATGCGTAGGTCCGTCGCCTTCTGGCTCTCGACGCCGTTGTCGACGGTGTCGTGCACGTACGAGTCACGGAGGGTGATCCGTGCGGCGTTCCCCTCGATCTGGACCCCGTTGCCTTTGCACGGTCCGAGCGCGACGTGCTCGATGACCACGTCTGCGCCGCCGCGCACGATGATGCACGGGCCGTCGGGGTTCGTGATGGAGATGCCGGAGATGGTCTTGCCCGTCTCCGCGACCAGCACCATGGCGCCCTTGACCGCGAGCCCGCTGTAACCGAGCGGCGGATCGGCGATGGGGAATGCCGGCGACGTAGACGCATCGAGCGTGTCGCCGGCGTCCGCAACGTCGGTCGCACCAGCGTCCCCGGTGGCGGCGATGCCGCTGTCCGCTGCGCGTGCGTCGATCTCGGTCGCTGCGTCGGACGTCGTCGCATCCGCGGCGCCGTCGCTGCCCCCATCCGTGGAAGGCTCGTTGCTGCCACACGCGGTGAGCAATGCCGCGCCGACGATGGTCGCAAACACGGACGGTCGTCTCACACGATCAGCGTAGTACATTCCCTCGATGCATCGTCGGCGGTTCGCTCCTCTCGCGCTCGCTGCGTCGACGATGCTCGCCTGCGGGGGCACGTCCGTCGCGCCTTCGTCACCGGCGAGCCCGCCGACCCCGCGCGCGGTCGTCGCCGAAGCGGTGCCGTCTCCAGCGCGCTTGTTCCCGCTGAGGCGGTCGTACGACTCGATCGCGATCGCGCTCGATGCGCAGCAGACGCTGCTCCTCGGTACCGACGGCGGACGGGCCCTCGAGGTGGATTCGAAGATCACCGCGCTCGCCGACACCTGGGCGGCGGGCCCGCTCGCCGGCGCGGTCCGACGAGGCATGGGGTTTCGCTTCGTCACGAACGACGGTGCGGTGTACGAAGCGGACGCTCCGCTCGGTGCGCTACGGCTCGTGCATCCGACGATCCGTGCGCGGAGAACGACTTCGGGGAAGTCGGCGCTCCTCGCGCTCCACGACGACGGGAGCGTGCGACGGTTCACCGAAGGCGCGTGGGATCCGGTGCCGCTGCCGGCGGTCGGTAGCGGCGCCGATGTCCTCCTCGACGCGCGCGGCGAAGGGCTCCTTGCGCTCGCCCCCGGCATGTTCCTGAAGACCTCCGACGATGGCGCGACGTGGCAGGCGACGCCGAGCGCCCGTGAGGGCGAGCGCATCGGCGCGAAGGCTGGCGCAGCGGTTCGCCTTGCGCCCGGCGACAACAGTGACGAGCGGCAGCTGACGCACGGCGCCGAGCCCGTCGAGGCTGCGGCGATGCACGGTGCGCGCGCGTACTTCTTCGGTGGCGACATGCTGAAGAACACCCTCGTCGAAGTGGACTTCGCGAAGGGGAAGGGAGTCTCGCGCACGCTGCACACGTTCGAGGGTTGCCAGACGCCGCAGCTCGCGATCTCCGGCCAGACGCTCGAGGTGCTCTGCTACGCCGGCTTCGATTTCACGGCCGATGGTCAGCCGGTGTGGCTGCTCCACCGCAGCACCAACGGCGGGAACACGTTCGCGCCCGACGGTCGGCTCCTGTACTACGAGAACCGCGACGTCACGCTGTGGATGTCGCCCGACGCAGCGACCGTGATCGTGAAGGGCGCGTGTCCGATCGACGTCGCGCCCTGCGACGGACGCGGCTCGGTGCGCGCGCGTGGAGAGAAGCAGTTCGCCATCTACGGCGTCAGCGACGGTGATCTTCCGTCCTTCTACGAGGTCGTGTTCGGCAACGGCGACGACGTGTTCGCCATCGGCACGCTTCGCGGCGCGGACGGAGGGAGAGTGCCGCGGCTCTTCGCGTCGAAGGACGCGGGACGCAACTTCTCGACGCAACCGTTGCCCGCGCGTGCGCCGAGGAAGGCTCGGACGTTCGTCAACGCGGACCACGAATACACGCGGCGGCTGAAGGTCGTCGAGATGATCTCGACGGGCAAGAGTCGCGACGCCGCGATCGCGCTCGACGACGCGGGCAAGCCGAGCGCGCTGTTCTTCGACGACGGCAAAGGCTACCGCTTGCTCCGCTCTGAGCCGAGTGGGTGGGCCGACACGCCGCTCCCGATCGACGGTGACAGCGTCGTGGGAGCGTCGTTCGCGGGGATGCGTGGGTTGCTCGTGAGCCGCTCCGAGGTGCTCGAGACACGCGACGCGGGCAAGACGTGGTCGAACGTAGTCCTCACGCCGCACGGGACGAAACCACGGTGCGTGCGCGAGGGGTGCCTGCTCGGCGCGGCCCTGCGGCACGGGTGGACCGACGCCACGGAGACGGTGCCGCCGCCGAAGCCTTTGCCCGCGCCGCCGAAGCAGCTGCTCGCGTGCGCACCGACCACCTGGTCTGCGTTCCCCGTCACGAATGGCGTAGTCGCCAGCGTGGTGAGCGATTGGGCGCGCGTCGCCGCGGGACGGGTCGCGCACGCACGCATCGTCGAGACGAGCGACCACAAGGTCTCCGCCCGGCTCGCAGAACGCACCCCCAAGGGGGTCGTCTTCCGTGACGTCGAGCTCTTCGCCGCGAACAAGGGAGCCTCGGGTACCGGTACGTTCGACGTGGAAGAGATCATCGTCGAGCGCCTCGTGAAGCACGGTGCCGTCTCGGATCTCGAGCTCGCGTTCGTCGACCCCGACACGCTGCACGTCCACCGCGCCGCGCTCGCCGGATTGCAGAATCCGTTCACCGCCACCGTCGTCGGAGGCGTGGTCGTGTTGGACGCCTCGCGCTGGGTCTTCGTGACGTCGGCGGGGAAGGTCACGCCGCTTCCGCACGGCAAGGACGAGTTTCCCGGCCGCATGATCCTCCGCGATGGGAGCTCGCTCGTCGCGCTCGAGACGGGGCGTTACTCGCTGCATACGGTGCCGATCACGACCAAGGGCGTCGGCGACGCGATGGAGCTCTGGCCCTCCGCGCTCGAACACGACAGCCGCTATCGCGAGCTGGAGATGACGACGACGCGGTACGTCGGCGCGACGCACGGCCTCCTCCTTCGCACGCCCGACAGGCCTCCGCGCTACCTGCGCGTCGAGGTGACGAAGGCCGGTGCGATGACGCCTCCGACGCTCGTGGGGTTCGACGGCGTGCGCGCGTGCACCGACGTCGAGCGGAAGCTGGAGCGCGCGTGGCTCGACGTGGAGAGCCTCTCGCCGAGCATGCGGCTGCCGCTGCGCCTCGGAGCGGCCGACGCGCCCTTCTGGCTCGCGACCTCGACGCTGCGCGCCCATCTCGGGAGCGCGGGCCTCT
>JBKJQC010000975.1:0-32132 GCA_046593995.1 Polyangiales bacterium | reverse complement strand
GCTCTCCGGCGGCATGAAGCAGCGCGGTGCGATCGCGCGCGCGCTCGCGACGGATCCCGCCGTGCTCTTGATGGACGAGCCGTTCGCCGCGCTCGACGCGCAGACGCGCGAGATCCTCCAGGGTGAGGTCGAGCGCATCTTCCAGGAGACGCGCAAGACCGTCGTGTTCGTCACGCACAACGTCCGCGAGGCCGTGCGCCTCGCCGATCGGATCGTGCTGATGGGGACGCGACCGGGTCGCATCCTGCGCGACGTCCACATCGACTTGCCACGTCCGCGTCCGTTGAACGACGAGCGCGTGGCGTGGTTCGCGGCCGACGTAGCCGGAGAGATCCGGAGCGAGGTCGAGAAAATCGCACGTGAGGAGGCCGACGATGCGTGGGTCGCTCCGGGGGGTCGCGTTCGCGTCGATCCTCGTCGGAATCTGGGCGGCGGCATCTAGCCTCGCGAAGAGCCCGCTCTTGCCGTCGCCACTCGCCGTGGCGAAGGCAATCGGTGCTGCTACGCAGGACGGGACGCTCGGTCGCGCGCTGATGACGAGCGTCCTGCGCTTGTTGCTCGGCTATGGCGTGTCGATCGTCTTCGGCATCGCGCTCGGCGTCGGGCTCGCGCGCTCGAAGATGCTGAAGGAGCTGGTGGGACCCATGATCCTCGGCCTCAGCTCCGTGCCCTCGATCTGCTGGCTCCCGCTCGCGATCCTCTGGTTCGGGCTCAGTGAAGCGGCCATCCAGACGGTGATCATCCTCGGCGCGCTCTTGCCGATCGCGGTCGCGACCGAGGGAGCGGTGCAGCAAGTCCCGCCCCAGCTCGTTCGCGCCGCGCGCACGATGGGGGCGACCGGTCCGCGCCTCTTGTTCAGCGTCGTCGTCCCAGCGGCGTTTCCCGGCATCCTCTCCGGCCTCAAGCTCGGTTGGACGTTCGCGCTCCGATCGCTGATGGCCGGTGAGCTCTTGTTCGTCTCGGGTGGGCTCGGTCAGCTCCTCGAGACCGGTCGCGACATCGGCGACACCGCCTTGGTGCTCGCGATCATCGTGACGATCGTCGCGCTCGGACGCGCGAGCGAGTGGCTCCTCTTCGGTCGTCTCGATCGCGAGGTCGAGCGCCGCTGGGGCACAGAGGCAGCATGAAGTCGAAGTCGATCCGCAGAAGCGCCGTGGGCAAGGTGTGGTTGGTCGGTGCGGGTCCCGGCGATCCCGAGCTCCTCACGATGAAGGCGGTGCGCGCGCTCGGCGAGGCCGACGTCGTCGCGTACGACGAGCTGATCTCCGAAGAGATCCTCGCGATGGCGCCTGCGCACGCCGAGCGCATCCCGGTCGGTCGCCGCGCGAAGGGGTGCCGCTACCACGAGGACAAGATCCACCCGATCGTGATCGAGCGCGCGCTCGCGGGGAAGATCGTCGTCCGGCTCAAGGGGGGCGATCCGATGATCTTCGGACGAGGCGGCGAAGAGGCCGAGGAGCTCGCGCAGGCGGGCGTCCCGTTCGAGATCGTTCCCGGGATCTCCGCGGCGCTCGGTGCTGCTGCGTCCACCGGCATCCCGCTCACCCATCGCGAGGCCGCATCCTCGGTGACGCTCGCGACCGCGCACGCGGCGACCGCCGACGGCGATCCCAAGCTCGCGATCACCGTCCCGCTCGACGGCACCGTGGTCCTCTACATGGGGCTCGGTCGCCTCGCGCAGACGGCGTCTTCACTGATCGCGGCCGGTCGCACCGAGTCGACCCCCGTCGCCGTCATCGCGCACGCGACGCGACCGACGCAGCGCGTGGTCATCGGCACCCTCGCGACCATTGCGGACGACGTCGCCCGCGCGAACCTCCCCGCGCCGGCGCTGATCGTGGTGGGTGACGTGGTCGCGCACGCGGTCGCGAGCCCCGCGCGACTGGTCGCGCTCGCGAGCTGATTTCCCCCACTTTTTCGCGAGGTGTCGAAGGCGACGATGGTCTCCGCCGTCGAAGGCCTCCGCGCGGGGGGCTTCGAAGCCCGCTTCGTCTCGCTCGGAAAGATCGGCCACGTATGGCCGGTGGACTTCGAGGCACGCATGCGCGAGCCGATCGCGTGGGCAGCGGCTGCGCCGTGACGGTGCCCGCTCGGCGATCGGTTACGGTCGCCGCTTGCGCCCTGCAATTCTCCTCTCGCTCGTCGTCGTCTCCGCGTGTGCTCGCCCGAGTGAGCCGGCTCGCTCGGTCGCAGCTGCCGATCCGCTGTCGGCGATCCGTCGCGTCGAGCGCGGGCGTGCGCTCTTCGCGCGCGTCGACGCGCCCGCTCCCGGTTGGACCACCGCGTCCGCACCGCTCGTCACGAGACCAGCGACCGACGGCTCCGGCACAACGCGCATCGAAGTGAACGAAGGGTTCTGGTTCGAGCTCCGCGCGCTCGATGCAGCGCCGGTACCGATGCGCCCCGCAGGTCGGGCGAGGGTCGCGCTCGCCGTGGCTCGGGGGGTCGACGTCGTGCACGTCGTAGAGGCCCAACGTTTCGAGGAGCTTCGCGTGCTGCACGATGCGAACGCATCGCGCACGGCGCGCTACCAGCTTCGCTTCGGCCCCGAAGTCTCCGACGTGAGACTCGTGGACGGCACGGTGCAGCTCCTCGATCGCGAAGGACGCGTGCGTCTCGCAAGCGAGCCGCTGTGGGCGACCGACGCGAACGGAGCCTCGATCCCCGTCGCGATTCGCCTCGAGAAGACCGACGGCGGAGCGATCGTCGAGACCTCGCTCTCGGACGGTGCGTGGACCTACCCGGTCGTGGTCGATCCCGGATGGATCAAGCTCGCCGGGACGGGGACGGTCACGCAGCCGGCAGCGGCGTTCGAGCTCACACCCGGGGGCAAGGTCCTCGTCGTCAGCGTCACCGGCAACACCAACGATCTCTACGATCCCGTCATCGGCTACACGTTCGCGGCGACGAGACGCGTCAGCACGATGCGCAACGGCGCGGTCGCGAGCCGCAGCGGCTCGGGGAAGGTCTACGTCGTCGGCGGCGGCGACAGCACGGCCGAGCGATACGACGCTGCGACCGACACGTGGACCGGGGTCGCCACTCTCCCGTCGACCATCAGCTTCGCGGCTGCGTGGCCGCTCGGCACGAACAAGCTCCTCCTCGCCGGCGGCACCGACAGCGCCGCCGCCGGGAGCACCACCGCGACCACGCGCATCTTCGACGAGTCGAGCGGAGCGTGGACCACGACGGGATCTCTCAGCACTCCGCGGTCCTCCCCGGCGACGGTCGTCCTGAAGGACGGCCGACCGATCGTGATCGGCGGCTTCGACGACGGGAGCAACGCGATCTCGTTGGTCGAGATCTTCGATCCGGCGATGGCGAAGTGGTCGCTCGCGGCGTCGATGAAGCGCCCGCGCACCCACTCGACCGCCATCACGCTGGCGAGCGGGAAGGTGCTCGCCCTAGGTGGCATGGGGGCCAACGGCGGCGTCTCGGTCTCCGAGCTCTACGATCCGGCGACCAACACCTGGACGGACCTCCCGACCGGAGGACCGAACCCCCAATCCCTCGGCGTCATCGGGGCGTCGATGGGCCTCGCGCAGCTCGCGAGCGGGCGCGTTCTCTACTCCGGCCCGAACGATGTCGGGTGCACGAACAAGTCATGGCTCTACGATCCGACGAAGCCGCTCCTCGGCTGGGTTTCCGGACCGGATACCCCCGGAACGATGTGCGAGGAGGTGCCGGCGGTGCTCGCGAACGGACAGGCGTTCTACCCGGGCGCCTACGACCGAGCACCGATCACGTGGACCGAGGCGGTGGCGAACGGGACAGTATGCACGACGGGCTTCGAGTGCCTGTCCGGCCTCTGTGTCGACGGCATCTGCTGCGACACGACATGCACGAGCGTCTGTCAGGCGTGCAACGTGGCCGGCAAGCTCGGGACGTGCAGCGCGGTCCCCGCTGGAAACCCCATCGGCGCACGCATGTGCGGCGGCAGCGCGGGCTGCGTCGGTACGTGCGACGGGACCTCGTCGTTGTGCGTGCAACCGGCCACGGGGGCTTCCTGCAAGCCTGCGTCGTGCGTGGGGAGCACGTTCACCGCGGCGTCCACCTGCGACGCGACCGGCGCCTGCATCGCGCCCACGACGGCGACCGGATGCGCGCCCTACGCGTGCGACGTGACCGGCTGCAAGACCTCGTGCGCGAGCGACGGCGACTGCGCGACGGGCGCGAGCTGCCGCCGCGGGCTGTGCGAAGGAGTGTCGTCGGCCGATGCCGGGGCGAGCGACACCGCGGCGGTCGCGGAGGCACCCGCACCTCAGATCGCCGACAAGCCGACGGTCACCGAGGTCCAGCGCTGCGCGAAGGACACGGAGTGCGCGAGCGGGCACTGCGTAGAGGGCGTGTGCTGCGACACGGCGTGCGCGGACCGCTGCCACTCGTGCGCGCTGCTCGCGTCACCCGGCAAGTGCACCCTCGAGCCGATCGGCGTCGATCTCCGGAGCGACTGCGGCGCGGCGTTCACCTGCACCGGGACCTGCGACGGTACGGGCGCGTGTATCGGCGCAGGCAAAGGGACGATGTGCGCGCGGAACCGCTGCACCTCGGCGTCGACCGGCGTGGGTCCCACGTACTGCTCGGGACCGGGCGCGAAGTGCGCCGACACGGACGTCTCGTCGTTCGACTGCACGCCCTTCGTCTGCGAGCCTTCGTTCGGTGCGTGCCGAACCACGTGCGTGTCGTCGAACGACTGCGCGAACGGGTTCGTCTGCGACGTCGGGCAGAAGACGTGCGTCAGGCCGGTCGCCGCGGAGGACAGCTCGGGGTGCGCGATGGATCCACGCCCGTCGCGCGCGGCCGCCGCGAGCTTCGCGCTGATCTCGCTCGGCCTAGTGCGTCGCCGGTCGAGAGCGCTCAGTAAGCGTTGTCCATCATGATGCTCGGCTTCGGCTTGGTCAGCACGGGCCTCGGCGGTGGCTTCACGGTCCCCACGCTGCTCACCGGCTTCGGCTTCTGCGCTTCGGCAGCGGCGGCACGCGCGCCCTTCACTGCGTCTGCCGTGTCACCCGCAGGATCGAGGGCAGCAGCGCGATCGAGCGCGTCGAGGCAGGCGATCCACGCGCCACTCGCGCAGTGGGCGAGCCCGACCTCGCGCAGCTGAATCGCCGGGGACACCGGCACGGGTCGCGCGGAGACGACGATCGACGCCGTCATCACCGGCACGAACGGGCTCGGCTTCGGCCGGCGCAGCTCGAACAACGTCACGACCACGATCCCGAGCGCCAACGCCGCGGCGATCTGCGCGGCCCAGCGCGCGCGGAAGTGACGACGGAGCCGCGCCACTCGCTGGCGCACGCGTGCAGCCGGCACCTTCTCATCGAGCGCGATCGACTGCAGCTTCTCGCCGTCGCCCTCGCGGAGGAGCCACTCGAGTGTGCTGTCTCGGTCCGCGTTCTCACGCTCTGCCCAGCGCAGGAGATCGGCGGCATCGTGGGCGCTCGAATCGGTGAGTGGTGCGGAAGCGAGCTCGTCGAGCGCCGTCGACGACGTGTCGACGGGCTCTTCACGTCGCGATCGGCGGTGGTAGTCGGCGACCTTGTGACGCGCGATCCCTCGGACCCATCGCTCGAGCGCGTCGGGCTCGGTGGGCGCCGTCGTCGAGGCGCAGGCGTCCGCGAGCGTCGCCTGGACGATCTCGTCGACCTCGTGCACGGGCACCTTCCGGCGGATCATCGCGGCCAACGCGCGGCGGAGGCCCTGCTCGGCGAGCTGGTCGCGAACGGTCTCTACGGGTCGGGACGCCGGAACACTCATGCCTTCGACTACGTCGCGGGAGGGCCGAGAAGTGTGACGGCGCGCGACGAGAACCCTTCAGTCACACACGTATATGCGGCGTTTCTGCACTCCGAACCCGGGCGGTAGAGGGGGAACCGCGGGCGGCCCGGCGACGAGCGACGTGAAGGTGATCGTGGGCACCATGACGAGCGGAGCCCCGGCCCCTCGCGCAGGCCGCTCGACCGCCGCGAGCGAGGCCGAGAGCCGCTCGAGGTTCGCGGGCGTCGGCCGATGGCGCTCGGTGTCGAACGCGAGCGACGCGGCGTAGAGCGCTCGTACGCCTTCTTCGGCGTGCTCCCAGCGCGGGCTCGCCGGCTCGTCGGCGAGCGAGCCCGAGAACGCTGCGAGCGCACGCACCGCCCGGAGATCGGCCGAGAGCACGCGCGCGATCGCCTCGGTCGCGACCGACCACTCGGCGATCATCGACTCGTTGCACAGCACGAACTCGCGATAGCGTGCGCCGGACTCCGGGTTGGTCCCGACGTGATAGACGGCGGCGAGCGTGCTCGGATCCGCGAGGACGCGGCCGAGCGGGACCTCGTTGCCGTCGAGATCCGAGAAGCGAAACGGCACCTCGTCCTGCGCGTCGAAGCGCGCGATCACGGCGCTCGGCTTCAGCACGACCGCGATCAGCTCGTCGCCGTAAGAGCGCGCACCGAGCGGCTCGCGCGTGGCGAAGGGGCGCGTCCACGCATAGCGCCGCGCGGCGAAGCTCGGGTGCGTCGAGAGCATCCGCGCGACGTCGTGCGCGGTGTTCCAGGAAAGAGACGCACCGTTCCCCGGATCGGTGGCGAGGGCGTCGATCTCCGCAGCGAAGTGCCCCTCGGCCGCAGAGGGCAGGAGGAGCTGTCGCGCCGCGCGGCTCTTCGCGACGCCCTCGGGCGAGCTCCAAGTGTAGAGGATCCGTCGCGCGTAGTCGTCGTGCGTGACGGCCGCACCGCGGAGGGTGGCCAGCACCTCGGCTGGGATGCCCGCCGGTTCGAACGGCGCCGCCGTCTGCTCGTCCATCCGTGCACGCGGCCGCTGCTCCGCCGGCGCTGCGCACGACGACACGCAGAGCGAGAGCGCGATCCACAGCGGGGTCGATGACTCGGTCATGAGGAGCCTGTCGTGCGAGCGCCCCAGAGTGTGACAACGAGTGTGACGAGCATTCCGCGGCGTCACACTCTTCGCCCGTGCGGCGAACCAGAGATCGATGCCCCAGCGCCGTTCCTCCCTCGCGCTCCTCGTCGTCCTGTCCTCCGCGTGCCACCGCGCGGCGCCCCCTGCGCCCGAGCCCGTGGCGAAAGCGCCGCCGCGCGCACCGATCGCGAAGTGCTCGCCGCGGAGCGCACTCACCCGGGTCGCAGCGTCCGGCTCGTCGTCGTCGCTCGCGCTCGCGCGCCTGGGCGACCGTCGCGTGGCGCTCCTCGCAGACGAGGACGACGCGACGCTAAGGATGATCGAGCTCGCGCCGCAGCGAGGCCGCGTGCTCGCGAGCCTCCCCCTCGGCACCGCACCCGGGCACGTGGTGATCGCGCGCGACGGTCGCGCGATCGTGTCACTCCCGTCGGGCGACGCCGTCGTCGAGGTGTCCGCGGAGGAGAGCGGCGAGCTCCGCCCCTGTTCGCGCAGGAAGACCCCGCGCGATCCGGTGGCGCTCGCCGTCACCGACGACGATCGAACCCTCCTCGTCGTGAGCCGCGCCGGACGAGCGCTGACGTTGCTCGATCGCACTCAGAAGAACGACGCCACGACGATCGCGCTCTCGCGCGATCCGGAGGGGGTGCTGGTCGACGGCTCGAGCGCGTTCGTCGCGCACCGAACCGGATCGATCGTCAGCGTGGTCTCCCTCGCGGAGCGGGTCGTCGCGCGTGAGGTCTCCTTCGCCTGGCGCGATCGCGTCGTGCTCGCCGCGCCGGGCTTCGGCACCGTCACGGTCGGCGACATGCCGCGCTTCGCAGTGCAGGCGCACGCGCTCGCGAAGGTCGGTGGCCGGATCATGGTGCCGATGGTGCTCGCATACCCGGGCGACGGTCGGCTGCACGTCACGATGGGCAACGGCTACGGCCCGGTGAGCGTGCGCGGCATCGACGGCTACTTCCCGAACGAGCCTGCGCTCGCGTCGCTCCCGACGACGGGGTCTGCTGCACGCATCCATCTTCGGAACGAGACGGTGGCCGAGCGCGCGCAGCGTTCGAGCGCCGGCCGCATCGCGCCGAGCGAATCCCCCTGCCTATTGCCGCACGCCGCCGCGGTCGCCGCTGGGAGCGTGGTCGTCGCGTGCGCCGGGATCGATCGTCTCCTCGTGATCCGCGACGGTGATCTGGCGCGAGCACGGCGTGTCCCCCTCCCCTCCGGCGTGATGGCGGTCGCTGCGGATCCCGACGCCCGCGAGGTGATCGCGTGGTCGCAGTTCGCGCGCGAGCTGAGCGTCGTCTCTCTCGAGACTGGAGGCGCCGCGGCGATCGCGGTCGCAGCCGAACGCGCCGTCGATGCTGGGTGGGCCGAAGGGCGGAAGACGTTCCACGCGCCGCTCGGGTTCGACGGTCGCGCCTGCGCCAGCTGTCACCCCGACGGACTCGACGACGGCCTCGTGTGGAGCAGCCCCCATGGTCCGCTGCAGGCGCCGCAGCTCGCGGGGCGACTCCGCGAGAGCGCGCCCTTCGGCTGGCTCGGCAAGTCGTCGACGCTCGACGAGCACCTCGGGCAGACGATGATGCGCATCGGCGCGAAGCCGATGCAGGCAGCCGCGATGGCGCCGTTGATCTCCTACGTACGCTCCATGAAGTCGCCCCCTGCGCGGCCTCTCGATACGCGCTCGAAGCGAGGTCGCGAGCTCTTCACCTCGTCGGTCGTCGGTTGTGCGAGCTGTCACTACGACGACGGACGGGCGGGCGATGGACTGGTGCACGACATCGGTACGGGCGGGAGCTTCGACACGCCGTCGCTCGTCGGCGTCGCGAGCAGCGGGCCGTACATGCACGACGGCCGCTTCAAGACCTTGCGCGAGGCGCTCGTCGCCACGTCCGGAGCGATGGGGACGACGAAGCAGCTGAGCGACGCCGATCTCTCGGCGCTCCTCAGCTACCTCGAGACGCTGTGAGCCTGCCCTTCGATGAGGCTTCTCGAGCGGGCCACGCGGCGCGCAGCTCGCGGGTCAGAGCAGCCGCCTCTTCGTCCTCGTGCACGACCACGCCGTCCTCCCACGTGAAGACGCGCGAGGGGCGATCACGACGGTCGCTCCGGTACGTCGGCACGACGTGCAGGTGATGATGCGGGAACGTCATCGGTCGCTGCACGACGGAGCCGAGCGACGCGACGTACACGCGGGTCGCGCCGAGCGCGCTCTCGACGGCACGCGCGGCCTCCCACGCAACCCGCTGCGCATCCTGCCAGTCCGGCCAGCGCACGTCCTCCCAGCGCTCCGAGTGACGTCGCAGGACCACGAGGATGTGACCGCGGCGGACGCCGAAGCGCGCGAGCACTGCGACCGACCGCCGCGTCCGAGCGAGGACGTGGGTCTTGGGTGCCCCCTCGACCAACGCGCACATGACGCAGCCGCCGAAGCGCGCGGGCAGGTTCTTCGCTTCGCGCCGCACGGCGCGGAGCGCGGCGGAGCGTTCCATCACATCGGGCTGTTGGTACACGAGGTGATCGTCGCACGACCGCGGCCGAGTGTGACGCGCGGCGAGCGACCTTACCCGCGTCAGCAGCCTTCGACGGTGTACGCCACGTCGAGATCGACGACGATGCGGGCCGATTTCGAGCACAACGAGTGCTTCGCCAACGAGGCGACCTTGGCCTTCTGCTCGGCCTCCGGGCCGCACCACGTCGACGCGACCTTCACCTTGCACGTGCAGGCCTGCGGCTCGTCCTTCCGCTGCGCGGAGGTGGAGCTGCAGCCGACGACGAAGAGGGTTGCCGAGACCGCGAAGAGTGCGGGCGCCTTCATGGACAGCAGGATGCCCGCGCGCGCTCCGACGTGCTGTGAAGCGCTTCACAGGGCGCGCGCGGGGGGAGAGCGCGGTCGCGAACGCGTGGTAGATTGGCGGCATGCGCGCGGCGTTCGCCTTGCTCTTCGCTGCGGTCTCGTGCTCCCCGCACCACGACCTACCTGCGCTGAGCGATGCCTCTCCATCCGGCGTCGCGGACGCTGCCCCGGCGGTCGCCTATCCGCCCGGCCCGTACGGCGGCGGGCTCGAGGCGACGGTCCCCGACCTGACGTTCGAGGGCTACCACGCCGGGAGCGACGTCTGGGGCACGCTCTCGCTCCGCGACTACTACGATCCCGACGGCGCGAAGGGCATCCGCGCGCTCGTCGTCGTCATCGTGGCGGAGTGGTGCAACGTCTGCGCAGCTGCGGCGACCGACGTCCTGCCGCCTGCGTGGAATCAGTTCACGCCGCGCGGCACGCGTTTCCTCCAGCTCATGACCCAGGGCGCCAACTTCGAGCCGTCACGCCGCGATCAGGCGGACAGGTGGCGCGTGAAGTACATCGTCCCGTTCGACAACGGCATCGACCCGACCTACCAGACCAACCAGCTGATGCCGCTGGACGAGAACGGCGTGCCCAATTACCTGATCATCGATCCGCGCACGATGAAGATCGCCGCGTCGTTCATGGGAAGGCGCGCGGACGGTAACCTACCGGGGCTCGAAGCGCTCCTCACGCGGAACGGCGCCAGCGCTCCCCCCTGAGCTGATCGTCATGGCTCGACGAGGACGTCGAGCGACGACCACCACTGGATGGCTGCGCGGATGAAGTATCCGACGCCGCCTTCCGGCAGGTACTGCTCTCCCGAGAGCGTCGCCGTGATCGCGTGGTCCTCCACGTTTGTCGCCACCGCGCCTGGGATCTTCGCGTCGAAGATCCGGCACTCGACCGCCCCCGTCATGTCGCCGCGCGCCACCGAGATGCGCAACCCGATCGCCCATCCCGGGTGGAACAGCGTGCTCGGCACGGGCTTCGTGCCGACGGTGACGATCGGACATGCCGCTGGCGTGCACCCGCCCGCACCCACGTACCCGAGACCGAAGATCGGCGGCCCGAACTCGCTGCCGGGCTGGAGGAAGCAGGTGAGGAAGCGGAGCGGCGCGCCACCGGCGCGCGCGAAGACGCCGAACACCGCGCCTTCGCTGACGCTCTTCCCCGTTGCCCAGATGCTCGTCGCGACGACCGCCGAGCGCGGCTCGATGCCGCTCGTGGCCGACAGGATCCGCGTGGACTGGTCGAAGTCGTTGGTCGAGAGGAACTCGGGCTTGTCCGCCGGGAAGACGTCGTAGGCGCCGACGCTCGGCCCGTTGTACGTCCAACGCGGCGAGAGTTCCGTGAAGGGATCGAAGAAGGCTCGCTTCGTCGCCGCTTGGTAGGGCGAGAGCGCCGCGCACGCGCGGCCGACGCTGTAATACTTCGTCTGCAGCTCGAACTCCTGCTCGGGGTTCGGGAGCGTCGGGCAGGTGTCGCAGGCGTCGGGGAAGCCGTCGCCGTCTTCGTCGTGTCCCGTGCAAGCCGCGCCGTCACGAAAGGTCCGCAGCGTCTCGGGGGCGGCGTCCGTCGCAGCTTCGCGCTGCGCGTCCGAGGAGGCCCCGGAGGAGGCGTCGGCCGGCTCGAGCCATGCCTGGACCACGGGTGCGTGACAGGCGCCCGTGAGCGCGAGCAGCGGCACCAGCCTGCGCATGGCCGTCAAGCTATCACGCACGTAGAGTGGTGATGAGAGATGCGTCACACGCTCGCGGCGATCGCCTTCCTCGCGCTGACGGCGATCGCCGTCGATGCTTCGGCCGACGACTACGACGCCGCCATGGCGCGCGCCGCCGCCGCGAAGGAGAAGGCGCTCGACCAGAACGACCCCGCGTCGTGGCTCGAGACCTTTCGCGCGTTCGAGGACGCCGACGGGATCCGCGCGACGCGCGAGTCGAAGTTCGAGCTCGCCGTGGCTGCGACGAAGCTGAAGTACGACGACGTGGCCTTCCAGGCTTTCGAGGACGCGATCGCGCTCGGCCTCGAGGGGAGCGCGCGCGCGAAGGCCGACGCCTTCCTCGCGGAGAAGGCGGGGAGCGTCGCGCGGCTACGCGTCGTCGGACCGGCAGGCGCAGAGGTCTCGGTCGGCGGACGCCGTCGCGCGGTGCTGCCGCTGACACGTCCGCTGGTGGTGTTCGCCGGACCCTCGAGGGTGACAGTGCGACACGACGGCCGCGCGGTCGACGTGACGGTCGTGACCGAGCCTGCGAAGGAGGCGTCGCTCGATGTGACGAAGGACTTCACACCACCACCGAGCACGCCCGTGCCGGCGCCCCTCATCCCGAAGCCCGCGCCACCGGTCGCCGAAGGTCCGGGGAACGCCCGCCTCACGTGGATCGTGGTCGGGGGCGCGACGTTCGCGATCGGCATCGCCGGGTACGTGCTGGCGCAGGCGACGATCGACGCGCGTCGCGACTCGCTCTCGCAGACCTGCATCGAGCGCGCGCAGGACTACTGTGTGCGCGCACGCCCCGAGTACATGCCCTTCGCGCAGTCGGACGGCGACGCGATCGCGAGCTGGAAGGCCGTCCGCGTCGGTGCGCTCGCGACGGCCGGGGTCGGCGCGCTGCTCACGGCCTACGGCGTGTACCGAGCGACCGTGCGCCCCGACGTGACCGCGACGACCACGGGTCTCACCATCACGCTCAGCGGACGCTTCTGATGTGCACCGTCGTCGCGCTCCACGGAGTGCGCGCCGACGCGCCCTTGATCGTCGCCGCGAACCGCGACGAGTTCTACGCGCGTGCGACCACCGGACCGCAGCTCCTCGATGAGGGCATCGTCGGCGGACGCGACGAGCTGGCGTTGGGGACCTGGCTCGGTGTCACGCGCTCTGCCCCCCACGAGACTGGACTGGTGGTCGCCGTGACCAACCAGCGCACCCACCGCCTCCCCGATCCGGGGCGGCGCTCACGCGGGGAGCTCGTGCTCGAGGCGCTGCGCGCGCGCTCGGTTGCGGGAGTCGAGGCGCTGCTCCGACGCATCGACGCGCGTGAGTACAACCCGTTCAACCTGCTGTTCGGCGACGGCGCCTCGCTCCGCGTCGCCTACGCGCGCGATCACGTCGCCGAGATCGCGGTCGAGCCCCACGGCCCGGGCGTGTGGATCCTCGCGAACGACAGGATCGACGCCCCCGACTACCCGAAGACCCGGCGCGCCGACGCGCTCGTGCGCCCCCATGTCGAGGCGCCGCTGCCGGCGCTCGTCGACGCCCTGAAGACGATGCTCGGCGATCACGAGAAGCCCGATGCGGCCCACGTGCCCGGGCCGCAGCCGGGGTCCCCTTTCTCGCACGCGCTCCTCCGCGAGCTCCAAGCGCTCTGCATCCACACCTCCGACTACGGCACGCGCTCCTCCACCATCGTCACGCTCGGTGAAGATCGAAAACCGTCGCGCTACCTGCACGCCGAGGGACCGCCCTGCACTGCACCCTTCGTCGACTTCACGCACCTCACGGCTCGTTGACCCGCCGGAGCAGCGGCGGGGGAGACTTCTCCGGCGCATCGGAGAGCAGCGCATCGGCGAGGAGCGCGCACCCGACATCGGCGAGCGACGCGCACGCGATCTTCAAGCGTGTGACCTCGTGCTTGCTCAACCGCCGCTCACCGAACCTTCGCAGGAGCGCGACGCGCGTGCATCGATGCGCGCGGGCCCCGACCGATGCCTCGAGATCATCCGCGTAGCGGCCCGGGCAGGCGCCGAAGTCGAGGTCGTACGCCGCGAATCGCGCCACTGCCTCCGGCGGCTTCTGCACGGGACGCAGGTCCGTCATGGGCACCGTCCCGCGCCGAAGAACCGACGTCGTCCGCGCGATGAGCTCCGAGCGCGCGACCGCGCCGAGGCTGACGAGCGCGAGCACCCCTGCGACGAGCGTGAACAGCGGGATGGCCGTGCTCCCCCGCACCACCCCCGCACGCCCGAACCCGCCGAGCGGAACGCCTCCGTCGCCGGCGATCCCACGCAGCTCCCCGAGGCGCACGAGCCCGTCGTAGGCCGCGCGCGCGTCGGCGAACCCCGCACGCGCATCGATGCAGCGCGCGACCCAGAGATCGAACCCACGCGGAACGCGCGACTCGGCACCGAGCGCGCGCACACGCGAGGAGACCTCGAGTAGCGACGCGCGCCCGAGCCCGAGCGTTCCGCCCGCGACGAGCAGGAATCCGAGCTTGCCGAGCGCGCGCAGGTCGTCGTGCGTGCCGGCGACTGTGCGGTAGGTCGCGAACGGCCCGTGGGTGACCGTGACGAGACGTCCGTCCACCCTCACATGCTCGGTGCCGAGCGCGCCGTGCGTGCGTCCGCCGTCGTGCGCGTCGGCGACGACCTGCGCGACCGCGCCGAGGATCTGCAGCGCACGCGGAGGCTCGAGTCGCCCCTCGACCAGGATCTCGTCGAGACTGCGTTCCGCCACGGCGACCTCCAGTGCGTACGAACAGCCTACGGCGTGCTCTCGCGTCGGTCGACCTCGCGCGCGATCTCGGCCACCAGCTCGCCGAAGCGTGACGTCATGGGCGTCTCGTCCGCTTTCCATCGACGCCGGAGCGCGCGCGCTTTCTCGACCCATCGCTCCTCGGGGAGCACGGCCTCGATCACCTGGCGGACCAGGCGGCTCAGCGCGGGCACCTCACCGCTCGACGAGATCGCGATCGTGAACGGCGGCCTGCGGACCAGCGCCGCGAAGATCGCGCTCCCGTTGGCCGGATCGTCGACCGCGTTGACGAACACGCGACGCGACTCCGCCGCCTCCGAGACGCCGCGATTCGCGGCCGTATCGTTGGTCGCGGCGACGACGAGCCACGCGCCCTCCACGTCGTGCGGCTCGAACCCGCGCACGATCAGCTCGACGGTGCCCTGCTGCGCGAGCCGCTCGATCTCCGCGGAGGCGTGCATGGTGACGACCGTCACGCGCGCGCCGGCCTCGAGGAGCTCCCGCACCTTGCGCGAGGCGACGCTGCCGCCTCCCACGACGAGCACGCGCCGCGCGTCGAGCCGGAGGAACAGTGGATAGAGATCGCGCGTCATCGGAGGGGGATCCTCGTCAGCGTGGTGGCGAGCGCTTCGTAGATCGCGCGACGAGGATCGTCGCGCCGATACACGAGTCGAAACCAATCGTGGACGGGCGTCACGCGGGGGAACACTCGTACGAGCGTCTTCTGCGTGAGATCGTCCCGGACGAGGTACCTGGGGAGCACCGCCACCCCCTCACCCTGGAGCACCAGCTCGCGGATCGCGCCGATCGTACCAATCCGGAGCACGCGCGCGAACGCGAGGCGCTCGACGTCGCCGGCGGCGTCGCGGAAATACCCGAACAGCGGGAGCTCCGGCGATGCGTCGATGAGCGTGTGGCGGCGCGCATCCTCTGCGCGTCGCAGCGGACTCTCCCGGAGGAGGCCGGGTGCCGCGACAAAAGCGTAGTGCTCCTCGTGGAGCGGCAGGGCCTCGAGCATCGGGTCGGCGAGCCGGCTCGAGGTGACCGCGCAGTCGATCTCGAGCGTGCGTACGCGGAGCAGGATGTCCGGGCCGGAGCCGAAATAGAGGTGCAGCGTGAGCCCCGGGTGCGCCTCGCCGATGGTCCGCAGCGACGGCGTGAGCCAAGAAATCCCGAGCTCGTGACGGGTGCCGACGAGGAGGTCCGTCGCCGGGGGCGCGAGCTCCCCCCGCGCGGCGCGCGCGCAGGCGGCCGCCGATTCCAGGCACGCGCGTGCGTGTGGGACGAGCGAGAGGCCGGCGGAGGTGAGGCGGACCGAGCGCGTCGTCCGCTCGAAGAGCCGGACGCCGAGCTCCTCCTCGAGCTGGCGGATCCTGTGCCCGAACGCCGCCGGGGTCAGGGCGACCGCCTTCGCCGCCGCACGGAAGCGAAGGAGGCGCGCGGCAGCGTCGAAGCAACGTAAGCTCTCGAGCGACGGCAGTGACATCCCGCGACCAAGTCATATCAGAGCGCGACGCAACCCGCGGGGTTGCGCCTGGGAAGGTGTTGTTTCCCGCTCGTGCCCTGCCCTTCCTCGTCGCGAGCGTGCGAGCGTCACGGTCGCCCGCGCGCGCTCATCGTAAGAGGTCGAGGGGGCCCCGTTGATCGCAGCGACCGAGACGACCTACGAGCGAAGCCTGGCCGGAGACGTCCTCCGCGGGCTTTGTGCGAAGCCGCGGAGCATTCCTCCCAAGTGGTTCTACGATCCGACGGGATCGGCGCTGTTCGATCGCATCTGCGAGCTGCCCGAGTACTACCTGACGCGGGCCGAGCGCGGCATCCTCGAACGCGACGCGGACGCGATCGCCGCCCACGCAGACGCGAGCGAGCTGTTCGAGCTCGGGAGTGGCATGGCCCGGAAGACGGGCTTGCTCCTCGCGGCGATGGCGCGCCGGCACCCCCGACCGCGCTACGTCCCGTTCGACATCGCTCCCGAGGCACTCGAGGCGTGCGGGCGGTCGATTCGAGAGGTCGTCGACGTCGACTTCGACCCGGTGGTGGGTGATTTCGAGCACGATCTCGCGGGCGTACGCCTGCGCCCGGAGCAGCGTCGGATGTTCGCGTTCCTCGGCAGCACGATCGGGAACCTCGACGAGCGCGCCGCCCCCGCGATGGTCGCTTCGGTCGCCCGCAAGATGCGCCGCCGAGATTCGTTTCTCCTCGGCGTGGATCTGATCAAGGATGTCAGTGTGCTCGAGGCCGCATACGACGACCGTGAAGGCGTGACGGCCGCCTTCAACAAGAACGTGCTCACCGTGCTCAATCGCGAGCTCGGCGCGGACTTCGACCTCGAGCTCTTCACGCACGTGGCGCGGTTCGACGAGCCGAGGGCTCGTATCGAGATGCACCTCGAGTCACGCGTCGACCAGCGGATCTACCTGCGGAAGCTCGATCGCGTCGTCGACCTCGCGCGCGGCGAGCGCATCCTCACCGAGATCAGCCGCAAATTCACCCAGGACTCGACGACGTCTCTGCTGCGCGCCGGCGGCATGCAGCTCGAGTCGTGGCACCTCGCGGACGACGGCTCGTTCGCGCTGGCCGTCGCGGAGCGCACAGTATGAGTGACCAGCCCTCGGTGCACGCGGCGGCGTTCGCGGAGCTCCGCCTCGTGATCGAACGACACGGCGCGCTCGACCTCGCGATCTTCCCCGGCGAAGCTGCAGACGCATTCTCGTCGACCGATCCGGACGCGCTCTTCTCGGACGAGCTCTTCGTCGACGTCCTGGTCGCGGCCGACGACGCGATCGCGGCCGGGAGCGGGACCCTCGTGCGCGAGGTCGGCGCTGCCCGCGCCGACGCGAAGGTCGATCTCGAGGCGTTCAAGGATCAGCCGCTCACCTTCCTCAAGGAGGGCGCGACGTCCTTCTACGAAGGACGCAGCAACTACGGCGCGGCCTCGACGGAGATCTCGCCGAACCGCGCGGTCGTACGCCTGGTGGCGCCGGAGCACTACGCGCGTCGCGGATCCGACGCTCCGAACCGTGCGCCGCTCCTCTTCCAGGGGTTCCTCGAGCGTGCGATCGAGCTGCTCTCCGGCGTCGCGCAGCCAGCGCGCTACGCCGGGTTCGCGCCGCGCATCGACGCGCGCTTCGAGCGCCCGATGGTCAACCTCCTCTTCGAGTTCGACCTCGAGCCGTAAGATCTCAGTCGTCCGAGCTCTTGCCGCGGAACGCCTTGCGCTTCGCGGTCGCGTGCTTCGCCGAGAGCCGCCGCTCGATGGCGCCACGCGAAGGTTTCGTGGCGCGCCGCACCTTCGGCTCGACCATCGCGCGCGCGATCAGCACTCTGACCTTCTCCCGCGCGTCCGCGAGGTTCTGCCCCTGATCGCGCGTCTTCTGGCTCGTCACGAAGAGCCGGCCTGCGGCGTCGAGGCGGCTCTCCGCGAGAACGCGCAGCCGTCGTCGCGCCGAGTCGGTGAGACCGACGATCGCGTCGAGGTCGACACGCAGCTCGACCTTCGAGGCGACCTTGTTCACGTTCTGGCCGCCCGGGCCGCCGGCGCGGACGGCGCGCATCTCCTGGGCGGTCGCCGGCACGCGTACCGCGCCACCAGACACGAGGATCGGGTCGGACATTTCGCGTGCTCTACCGAGGGGCCGAGGGACAGCGTAGACGTTCGCGCGCGCGCGCAGTAGAGCGGGCGCATGCTCGAAAGCATCGATCTCGTGGTCGGCCAGGGTGCGGAAGCGACCGCCGGCAAGCGCGTGAAGGTCCACTACACGGGGACGCTCACCGATGGGAAGAAGTTCGACAGCTCCCTCGATCGCGGCAAGCCCTTCGAGTTCAAGCTCGGTGCGGGCGAAGTGATCCAGGGGTGGGATCAAGGCGTCGCCGGCATGAAGGTCGGCGGCAAGCGCAAGCTCACCATCCCGCCGGACCTCGGGTACGGCGCGCGCGGCGCTTCCGGCGTCATCCCGCCGAACGCCACGTTGATCTTCGAGGTCGAGCTCCTCGGCGTCTCCTGATCCCCATGCGCAATCTCCTCGCTCTCTCCCTCGTCGGCTGTGTCTCGCTAGGCTCCTTCGGCTGCAGTCGCATCGTCGAGCCGGATCCGATCTCCAAGGACACGCCGGCCGCGAAGCCGACGACGGTCGCCACGATCCCGCCGACCCCTCCGATGAACACGCTGACGCAGCCGGCGCACCCGGCCCCTCCGTCGCAGCCGGCGCAGCCGCCGGGCAACCTCGAGAAGGTCGATCTCAAGGTCGGCACCGGCGCCGAGGCGAAGAAGGGCCAGCGCGTGAAGGTGCACTACACGGGCACGCTCACCGACGGGAAGAAGTTCGACAGCTCCGTCGATCGCGGCCAGCCGTTCACCTTCAGCCTCGGCGCGGGTGAGGTCATCAAGGGTTGGGACGAGGGCGTCGCAGGCATGAAGGTCGGTGGCAAGCGCAAGCTCACCATCCCGTACAACCTGGCCTACGGCGAAGCGGGTCGTCCGCCGTCCATCCCGCCCAAGGCGACGCTGCTCTTCGACGTGGAGCTCCTCGGCATCGAGTGATTCGCACATTGATTTCTGTGAAGAACACGGAGGCACGGAGGCACGGAGTGGAGAGGGAGGGTCGAGAAGGTCTGCCGATCGTATTCGATACGCCTCGCCGCTGATGTCTGCTGGTCAAGGCGTCGCGCCTCTCCGGATGCGAGATGGTCCGCGTGTCGTTTGCAGCGACGCCCCGTAGGCATGCGCGCGGCAGCACCTCTCGAGTCTCGCCTCCTCTCCCCTCCGTGCCTCCGTGCCTCCGTGTTCAGTCGGAGGCGCATCCCCGAGCGCGCAGGTCGTGATACCTTCCCGGGCGATGGGAAAGCCGATCCTGGGTCGTGACATCTACCTCGCTCTCGCCGCCGTCGGTTGGGCCGATGGGGCGCTCGATCCGGAGGAGGCGGACGCCATCGTCCGCACTGCGCTCGAGGAAGGGCTCGATCTCGACATCATCCAGGAGATCGAAGAGGCGACGAAGAAGCCGGTCGACATCGGCGTCATCGACCGACTGACGCTGTCGAAGGCAGACCGTCTCTACGTCTTCGCAGTCGCCTCGTGGATCACGCGGCTCGACGGGATCGTGACCGAGGAGGAGGAGTCGATCCTCGCTAAGCTCGGCGCAGCGCTCGGGATCCCGGACGCGCCTCGCAAGCACGCCGAAGAGGTCCTCGCGGAGGTCGCGCAGCAGGGCGACCGCCCCGCGCGCTTCGATCTCCTCGCGCTCCGCACGACGCTCGAGGATCGCCTCGCCTCAGCGCAGGCCGTACGCGCCGCGAAGGGCGAGGTCGAGCCGGACTGAGCTCGTCTCGCCCGTCCGCCGCATGTGAGCGCCTCAGCGCTTGGTCGAGGCCGGGACCTCGGCGGTCGTGGCGTCGAGGATCTCGTCCTCGTCGTCTTCCCACAGCTCGTCGACCGAGAGCTCGATGACGTTCTCCGACTGGCCGACCTTGAGGTCCGGGACGAGCTGCTCCAGACGCTCGAGGATGCGCAGCACCTCGAACGGGGTGAGCCCGACCTCCTGGGAGATCTCGAGGACGGATCGCTGCCCGTTGATGCGCGTGAACACCGTCTGCTCGAGCCGTCCGAGAGGGTCCATGACCTGTGCCTTGAGCGACGGAACGAGCTTGTCGAACGGATAGTGATCCTCACCGGAGTGTGGCGGGCGGAGCGTGACCCGCGACGCGGCATCCGCCGGATTCTTCGGTCCATTCGCCACGGGAGCCCCGCAGACTAGGGTGATTCGACGCCTGCGACCATAGCGCCACGAGCTCTCCAGGTCGGGACGTCCCGACCGCGCGCCCCCGGACTTTGCGCGACGCGCGGGGAGCGGGTAGATCTCGGCCGCCGTGGCTGTCCTCATGCGGAGAACCGTGCTCGCGATGGGCGCCGTCCTCGTGACGTCGCTGTCGACGTTCGCGTCCGACGCCGCGCCGAAGAAGACCGCCTCGCTCAACCCCGCGCCGAACAAGACGAGCTCGACCTCGCTCGCTCCGGCGACCCCCGCGACTGCACCAAAGGCGTGCCCCGCGGGCATGGCGCCGATCCCCTCGGACGGCGGCGGGTTCTGCATCGATCGCTACGAGTCGGGCGTCGTCGAGGTTCTCCCGGGTGGAAAGACGAAGGCGCACTCACCGTTCGACCCCGTCACCGGCAAGCGCGTAAAGGCCGTCGTGAAGAAGGGCGTCGTACCGCAGGGGTACATCTCCGCGGTCGAAGCAAAGGCCGCGTGCGAGGAGGCCGGCAAGCGATTGTGCCGGCCCGACGAGTGGCTGCACGCGTGCCAGGGCAAGTCGCCGACGAAGTATCCGTACGGCGACGACGAGGTGAAGGGGCGCTGCAACGGCGACGGCACCCGTCAGCATCCGATCGTCGAACTCTACGGCTCGGGCCCCGATGCGTTCGGCGATCCTCACAAGATGAACGATCCGCGGATCAACCAGCTCCCCGAAACGCTGTCGAAGACGGGCGCCCACGCGAAGTGCAAGAACGCGTACGGCGTCTACGACATGGTCGGCAACCTGCACGAGTGGACGTCGGACGCGACCGGCTCCGTGCAGTTCAAGGGGGGCTACTACATGGACACGCACAAGAACGGCGACGGCTGCTTCTACAAGACGACCGCGCACGGCGCCTCGTATCACGATTACTCGACCGGCTTTCGCTGCTGCAAATAGCGGTGACGCGGGGTCTCCGCGAAGTCGCTCGTCGTCGTCGACAAGTGATGAAGTGATGAAGTGATCGGCGCACTACGCGTCGACTTGAACGCGCTCGACGACCTGCGGTAGAACCCAATTGGGTATGACGACGTTTTACCGAACGCGAGCCTTCCGCCCTGTCGCCGCGGCGACGAGCGCGGCGGCGCTGCTCTTCGCGTTGCTGTTCGCGTCAAAGGCGTTTGCGCAGCTCACGGCGCCGAACCCGAAGGAGGAACCGCCGGTCGCCTATCCCACGGAGGGGGACGGGCGCGCCGTGGTCGTCGTCCTCGAGCTCGTGATCGACGCCGAGGGAAAGGTCGAGAAGGCGACGGAGACCTCGCGCGCTCCGGCCGATGCTCCGCAGCTGTTCGTCGACCGCGCCATCGAGGCTGCGAGCAAGCTCGCGTTCGAGCCGGCGCGCAAGGACGGCACGGCGATCAAGTCGAAGATTCCGTACACGATCCGCTTCGTGCCGCCGGCCTCCCCCGCGCCGTCGACCTCGGCGTCGACATCCACGTCGACGGGCCCGAAGGTCGCGCCTTCGTCCTCGCCCTCGTCCTCTGTCGCCGTCCCCGCTGCGGCCGTCGCGTCCGCAGAGCCGAAGGCCGAGGAGCCGGTCGACATCCACGTCGCAGGCGCGAAGATCCCGCCGCCGCGCGCGCCGAGCGACATCACGGTCGACAGCGACATCCTCGAAGCGTCGCCGCACGCGAAGGGGGGCGATCTCCTCGCGACCGTTCCCGGCGTCTACGTCGGTCACGTCGAAGGCGACGCCGTCGCGAACAACGTCTTCCTCCGGGGCTTCAACGCCGAGCACGGACAGGACATCGAGTTCAAGGTCGGCGGGATCCCCGTCAACGTCCCCTCGCACATCCACGGTCAGGGGTACGCCGATCTCAACTTCGTGATCCCCGAGGTCGTGCGTCACCTGCGCGTCGTCGAGGGCGTCTACGACCCGCGCCAGGGTGACTTCTCCGTCGCGGGGAGCGCGTACTACGAGCTCGGGGTGCTGCCCCGCGGCTATCGCGTGAAGGGCACGGTCGGATCGTTCGGCACGCGCCGCATCGTCGGGATCTGGGCGCCGCGCGAGGAGAGCGAAGAGACGTTCGGCGCGGTCGCCATCCGCGAGAGCAACGGCTTCGGCCCGAACAACCGCGGCGGCACCTCGGCGAGCGGGATGGTGCAGTATGCATTCGAGCTCCCCGCCAACTACCGTTTGCTCGTATTTGCGAGCGCGTACGGCGCGCGCGCCGCGCTCCCCGGTGTCGTCCGCCGCGACGACTACGACGCGGGTCGACTCGGCTACTACGACACCTATTCGTTCCCCACCGCGACGGCGCAGTCGGCGTTCTCGACGCGCACCTCGGTCGGGTTCGAGATCGATCGGATCGCCGAGACCGGCGCGCACGTCGAGATCGTCACCTACGCCACGCTGACGACGTTCCGCATCCGGCAGAACTTCACCGGGTTCACGATGCGCGGCACGCAGGATCCGACGAAGGTCGGCCTCGGCGATCTCATCGAGCAGAGCAACCAGGACACGGCGATCGGCACGACGGCGCGCTACCGCTCGCGTCGGTACGCGCTGAGCTCCTGGCTCTCGCTCTTCGTCGAGCCCGGGCTCTCCTTCCGGACGCACTCCAGCGACCAGACGCAGAACCTGCTCCAGCCCCCCGACAACCAGACGTGGGACCGTCGGGTCGACGCGACGATCCGCGGCACCGATCTCGGGAGCTATCTCGACCTCGACTTCCGCATCGCGAAGCGCGCGCGGCTCTCGGGCGGCGTCCGGGCCGACGCGCTCTACTACGACATCGACGATCGCCTCGGGAACTTCACACCGACGTTCCAGCAGAGCCGTCACGAGCCTGGCTTCCGACGCACGGCGCTCGGGATCGCCTGGGGACCGCGCGGCTCGCTGGTCATCGACGTGACGCCGTGGTTCTCGCCGATGATCGCGTACGGCGAGGGGTATCGCTCGCCGCAGGCGCGCCAGCTCGCGGAAGGGGAGTCCGCCCCCTACACCAAGGTGCGATCGCTCGAAGCGGGCGCGCGCGTGAAGCTGAAGGACGATCGCTATCTCTTCACGCTCGCCGGGTACCAGACGACGCTGAGCGACGATCTCGTCTTCGATCCCGCCGAGGCCACGCTCAACAAGGTCGGCCCGACGCGCCGGCGCGGGTTCGTGGCGTATGCGGTCGTGCGTCCTTGGGATTGGTTCCTCGCGGCCGCGAGCGTGACCTACGTGCATGCGACGCTGCAGGCGCCCCCGTCGTCGTCGGTCGGCGATCCGTCTCCCGCGTTCAAGGAAGGGCAGCTCCTCCCGTACGTGCCGCCGTGGGTCTTCCGCCTCGACACCGCGTTGAAGCGACCGCTCACCAAGATCGGCACGAGCACGCTCGACGGACGCATCGGCGGCGGGATCACCGCGATCTCGTCGCGCCCCCTCCCCTACGGACAGCGAGCCAAGCCCTTCTCGGTGATCGACATGTCCGCGGGCATCCGGTATCGCGAGGTCGAGCTCTCGCTCGACGTCTACAACCTCCTCGACCTGCGCTGGGCCGACACCGAGCTCGCGTTCACGTCGAACTGGCCGACGCGTCCGACGCCTTCCGCGATCCCCGCGCGGCACTTCGTCGCGGGCAATCCGCGCACCCTCCTCGCCTCGATCACGGTGACGCTGTGAAGCCGCGCGTGCTCTTCGCGCTCCTCGCGATCGTCGCGCTGCTCGGGTGCGGCGACACCGGCCAGCCGCCGATCCGTCACGCGGCGACCGCAGTCGGCCGCGCGGCGAGCGAGGTCGAGGTCGGTGACTTCCGCGTCCGTCTCGACGTGGCGAAGCTCGCGTTCGGGCCGGCGTATTTCTGTGCGAGCCGGGCAGCGTCGACCGAGCTCTGTCCGAGCGCCCTCGCGGAGTATCGCGGCGCGGCCGTCATCGATGCGCTCGCTCCGAGCAGTCAGCGGCTCGGCGTGATCGACGGATACACCGGCACCGTGCGCTCCGCCGGCTATGCGCTCGGCCTCACGTGGTTCAACACGCAGACGGCCGTCACGCCGACGAGCGCTGCACTCGGGGGCCACTCGGCGCACCTCGAGGGGACGGCCACGTCGAAGCTCGATGGGACGACCTTCCGCTTCGCGATCGACGTCGACGTCGCGCCGCTCTCCGCTGGCATGCACGCCGTGACGGCGACCGGCGTGGAGGCCGCGATCGACGAGGGAACGGCGCGCCTCGAGGTGCAGGTCGACCCGAACGCGTGGCTCACGCAGATCGACTTCGCGGAGCTCGCGACGGGGACGTCGCCCGTCGTCGCCGACCCGAAGAGCCGCGCGGCGAACGCAGTGGCCGTGGGGATCACGACGCTCGCGCCCCCGAAGTTCGTCTGGATGCGGTGAATCACAGGCACGCGTAGAGCGCGTCGATCAGCGCCGAGGCGCGCGGATCGACGAGGATGCTCGAGCCCATGCGGTTCGCGACGTAGCCGAAGCCGACGCGCGCGCTCGGATCCGCGAAGCCGAGCGAGCCGCCCGCGCCTGGGTGACCGAACGCTCCCTCGTTCGGCCCGAACGACGCATGCGGTTGCGACAGCATGAAGCCGAGGCCGAAGCGCGTGGGCACGGAGAGCACGAGATCCATGCCCGACGACTGCTGCGCGCTCGCACGCGCGATCGAGTCGACGGACAACAGCTCCTCACGGGTGAGCGCCGAGAAGAAGCGCGCGACGGCGCGTGCGTTGGTCTGCGCGTTGACCGCGGGAAGCTCGGCGCCGCGCCACGCACGGCTCGCATGCGTCGCCGGCATCATGAGCGCGACCGGGTTCGTGAACGCCCGCGCGGTCATGGAGTCCGGGGCGGCCATGATGCGCTCGAAGAGCGTCGGGTCGGGCCCCTCTGCGCGCGGCCCGCTCTTCAGCTCGGCCACGCGCGCGTCGTGCGCTTCGTCGAGGCCGAGGTGGAGATCGAGCCCGAGCGGGCCGGCGATCTCGGCACGGATCATCGCACCGACGGTGTCGCCGGTGACGCGGCGGATCACCTCGCCCACGAGCCATCCGAAGGTGATCGCGTGGTAGCCGTGACGCGTGCCGGGCTCCCACCACGGGGCTTCGGCGGCGAGGGACGCGGTCATGGCGCTCCAGTCGAAGATCGCCTCGTTCGGCACCGGCTCTCGGAGCGCGGGCAGACCCGCGCGGTGATCGAGGAGCCAGCGCACGCGGAGCGCGCCCTTGTCGGCCTGCGCGAACTCCGGCCAGTAGCGCGCGACCGGGGCGTCGAGGTCGACGAGCCCGCGCTCGACGAGGCGCAGGAGGCAGACGCTGGTGATCGCCTTCGTCACCGAGAAGACGTTGACCAGCGTGTCGCGCTGCCACGGTCGCGTGCGCGCGGCGTCGGCGACGCCGCCCCACAGATCGGCGACGGTACGGCCGCCGACGACGACCGACACCGCAGCTCCGAGCGCGAGCCGCACCCGGAAGCTCTCGGAGAACACCTCGCGCACGCGCGCGAAACGTGCATCGCAGACACCCTCGACGTCCGTCATCGTGGTTCGTTCGCGCAGGCGCCCTCTTCGTGCGCGTGGCCGCAGTCGGCGTGCGCGTCGTCTCGCGTCACGGTGGGGTCGTGGGCGAAGTGATCGGCGGTCATGGTCGAGAGCCAGGCGCGCGGGCCGAGCCGCAGGATCGAGAGCACGAGCAACGTTACGAGGATCACGGCCGCGATCCACTCCAAGAGGTGATGCTGGTGCGCGACGAGCGGATGGAGATCCGGGAGCGAGCTCGGCGCGACGAACGCGTTGATCGCCATGCCGAAGACGACCGCGATCGCCACGCTGGCGGCTGCGAAGAGCACCGCCGCGCGGTTCCCGAGCTCGCGGCGGACCAGCGCGAGGATCGCGATGTTCGTCGCCGGACCGACGAGGAGGAAGGCGAGCGCGGCCCCGACCGAGAAGCCCTTGTGCACCATCATCGCCGCGAGCGGGGTCGCGCCCTGCGCGCACACGTAGAGGGGGACGGCGACCGCCGCGCCGAGCACCACGTCGAAGGGTGCGCCGATGCGCGAAAGGGATGATGGATCGACCGACGCCTCGAACGCAGCGGCGAGCAACAGGCCGAACAGATACCAGGCGCCGACGTGATCGAGCGCCTCGCCGAACCCTTCGGAGGCGGCGTTGCGTGCACGCGCCGCAAACCCCGCCGGACGCAGATCGGGGATCGGCTCCGGCGGCGGTCCGAAGGAGGCGAGCGAGGACGAGTCCTCGGGCCTGCGCGCAACCTTCGCGACGAGCAACGCAACGGCGATCGCGACGAACGCGCTCGTGATCAGCCGTGCGACGGTGAGCGGCACGCCGAGGAGACGAAACGAGAGGAACGCGCTGTCGACCCCGAGCTCCGGCGTCGCGACGGCGAACGCCACCACCGCCGATGGGGGTGCGCCGAGGACGAGGAGCTTGCGCGCCATCGGCACGACGCCGCAGGTGCACACCGGCAACGGCAGCCCGAAGACCATGCCGCGCGATGCCTGCTGCAGCTTCGTCGGTGCAGACAGCCACGCCGAGAGCTTGCGCGGCGCGAATGCGTGCAGCGCGCCGGCAGCGACGAGGCCGATCAGCATGCTCGGCGCGGTCTCGACGAAGAGAGGGATCAGCGACTGCACCATCGAGAGCTCGCGCGGCTGCGCGCGGGTGAGGACCGATTCGGGGTCGGGGATGGCGAGCACGATCGCGATGCCGACGAGGAACGCGACGCCGCTCACCGAGCGCGCGCGTCGCTCGGTCGGCACCTCGTGCGCGTGGACGACGAGACGGATCATCGCGCCGAGGCCGAACGCGACGAGCCCGTCGACGACGCGCTCGGGGACCGCGCCGAGCACCGACGCACCGAAGAGCGCGCCGAACAGCGTGCCGGATCCGAGGATCGCGACCGGGATGACCAGGCGGCGCGCGCCTGCGTTGGCCGGCTCGCCGAGCGCGGTCGCGACGAACAGGCCTTCCGGCAGTCGGTGCAGGATCAACGCGGCCGCCAGCAGCCACGAGCTCCGCATGTCCGGGCCGCGCGCCGTGAGCGCGAGGGCTGCACCGTCGGCGATCGCGTGCACGAACAGCGTCGGGACCACGACCGCGCGGCCGACGCGTCGCTCGACACCATGGCCGCCGCGGTGCGACAGCGACACGAGCACGTATCCGCCGAGGGCGAGCAAGAGCGCGTTCCCGCGCAGCGCCTCGAACGTGTGGGGGAGGAGCCGAATCGCGATCAGCGCGGGGACGACGCCGATCGTGAAGCCGTCGACGGCCGCCCCGATCGCGCGTCGTCCGCGTCCCGCGAGCACGAGCACGGGCCCGAGCGCGAGACCGACGAGCGAGAGAGCGAGCAGCCAGCCGAGCACGGGATCGAGGGGTCATACCGCTGCGCGCCCGCGATCGCACGGCCGCACACGCCTCGTCACTTCAAGGATTGATGAACTGTTCTACATCAGCCGCAGCTGCTGCCGCACGTCGACTTCACCTTCGCCTGTGCGGTCTCGAGCTTCGCCTTCGCATCGCTGCAGCGCTTCTGATCGGCGGTGCCGGCGACCAGCTCGCACAGGTGGTTCGTCGCGTTCTGCATCGATCCGAGCGCCTTGCAGAGGTGGAGACAGTCCGTGCCTCCGGCGCTGAACGCCTTTGCTGCATCGTCGAAGGTGATCTGCGCCTGCGCGAGGTCGCTCGGCGTGACGATCGCCTTGCCTGCGCCGGCGCTCCCTGGTGTCGGCGACTTGGGGGCCGGGGTGGGCGACGGAGATCCGCCGGCCGGCGTGGTCGCGGGCGGTGGCGCGGGCGGTGGCTCCCCGGGCTTTCCCTCGGTCGCATCGCCACCGCTGCCCGAGGAGTCGGGCGACGCGGCGGGAGGCGCGTGCGCAGGCGCCGCTTCACTCTCGCCGGACGTGTCTGGCGCGCGCTTCTGCGGGGCCGCGCACGACGCGACGAAGAGCAGCGCGACGAGCCACGCGCGCCTCACGAGCAACCTCCGCACGAGGACTTCACCTTCGCGTCGGCGCTCGCGAGCCGCGATTTGGCGTCGTCGCAGCGCTTCTTCTCGACGTCGGGCTCGTCCTTCACGAGCTCGCACAGGCGCTCGGTCGCGCGCGACATGCTCGAGAGTGCCTTGCAGAGCGACGCACAGTCCGAGCCGGCAGCTTCGAAGGACTTCGACGCGTCGTCGAACGACAGCTGCGCCTCGGGGACGGTCGCGGGGACCATCGTCGGCGTGGCCTTCGTCGCAGGCGCCTCGTTCACCCCGCCGCTCGGTGGGGGAGCCGAAGCACCTGCGCTCTGGGCCGCGCTGCCGCCGCAGCTCGCGAGCCCGAGCGAAAAGAGCGCGCGGGCCATGTGCGCCGCCATCCGTCTCGCCGTGCCCCCTCTCGACGTCGATCGAGCGTTCACTTCGCGCCTCCGTCGGCCGTCGCCTTCTTGATGACTTCGTCTTGCACCGCGATCGCCTCCTCGTACGCCTTCATCGCGTTCGCCTTCGCGGCCGCGGCGCCGGTCGTGTCTCCCTTGTCGGCGAGCGACTTCGCGCGACGTTCTTCGATCATCCCGCGAACCTCGAGGAGGTGGCCACGGAAATACGACGTGCCCGGCGTGGCCGAGAGACCGTGGCCGACGTGCGCGGCGGCGGCGTCGAACTCGCCGAGCCGCGAGCGCAGATCACCGAGCCGCGCGTGGGTGTCGGCGACGACCTCGTCGATCTCCGGTGCGGAGCGCGGTCTCGGCTTCGCGAGGAGCCGTTCGAGCGCGGAGATCGCACCTGGGACGTCGCTCGCGTCTTCCTTCAGATCCGCCTCGTGATGGAGCGAGCGCGCGATCGAGAGATACGCGAGGAGCACCTCGTCGATCGCGCCCTCTTGCATGCTTCCGGATCGCTCCTTCTTGGCGCACGCCGGAGCGACGGCGAGCGAGAGCGCGAGGGCGACGAAGAGCGCGCGCATCAGTGCACCCCCCACTTCGAGTAACGGTTCTTGCGGAGCTCGCGCTCACGCGACGAGACGATCGCGTCGACGCGCTTGCTGGTCTCGCCTTCACGCGGGAACGGCGTGGGGAAGAGATCTTGCGAGGTGTGCGGCTTCGACAAATCGGCGGTCGCGCTCGACGGCGCAGATGAGGGACCGCCGACCATGTTCACCGCGACGAGCACGAGCGCCGCGGCAGCCGCGACGACCATGCCAATCGGATACCAGACCATCTTCGTCGACGACTTCCCCCGTGGCTTTCCGACCGTCGCATCGAGGATCTTCTGGTGGGTCCGCGCCTCGATCGCCTTCGGCGAGACCGCGAAACGTAGGGCGCGCGCGTACTCGACGCCTTCGTCCTTGGAGCCTGGATCCTCGAGCTCGTCGCGGAGGCGCGCCGACTCGGCGAGCTCCTCGGCCGTCGGCGGGGGTTCGTCTTCCCAGAGCGAATCAGGCTTCTCGTCGGTCATGACTTCGCTCGCTTGCCCATCTCGAGCAGTCGATCGGAGTCGGGGGTGCCGCTCTCCGTCAGCGCCTTCTTGAGCGCAGCCATCGCACGATGGAGTACCACGTCGAAGGTCGCCGGGGTCGCGCCGAGCGTCTTCGCCACCTCCTCGCGCGGCCGCTCCTCGAGCACCCTGAGGCGGATCGCCTGCGCATAGCGTGGGTTGATCTTGCCGAGCGCGGCTTCGACCTTGCGGCGCGCGCGCGCGGACTCTTCGGCTTGCAGGTACTCCACGTCCGTTCCTTCCAGATCGTTCGCGCGATCCGCTTCGCGCTCGAGATCGTCCACGTCGAAGGGCATCTCGCGCTTCCGCGCGCGCAGCTGGTCGATCGCGACGTGGAACGCGATGGTGCGCAGCCAGGGGTAGATCCCCGCCGGATGCCACTCGTAGCGCGCGATCGTCGTCACGACCTTCGTATAGGTGTCGGAGAGCGCGTCCCGCGCGCGGGCCTCGTCACCGAGCCGCGGCAAGAGCACCGCGCGGTAGAGGATCGGGCCGTAGCGCTCGAGGATCGAGCGCAGCGCCGCGTGATCGCCGGTCTTCGCGCGATCGACCCACGTCCGCTCGACCTCGAGGTCGAACGCAGCCGGCCGCCCCATTCCCATTCGAGCCGGCCGCAGGATAGCGGCAGGAGGCGTCCGAGGACGGACGATCTCGTCCGACCAGTCGAACACTGCACCGTGGGTCGCTGCGAGCTGCACGGTAGGTACAACGAGGAGAGGGCGTCCCCCTTACAGTTCGGCGCGGTAGACGCCCTCGCGCCGCCCTCACGTCCTCGCGCGCTCGTTCACGGCCACGGGCACGGACGGGCACGGTCACGTTCACTCGCAAGCTCGTGGACGCGGAACGGACTCGCTCAGGCTCGTCCGTCCGCGTGGCACGCTCGGCAACGCCGTGGCCGCTGTGTGCAGGCGTGACGGGCTCGTGTGCCACGACCGCTCTCGCCGTGCACGTGAGCGTGGAACGTGCCCGTGAACGAAGCGGAGCGCTGCGCGGCGTCTGGGTACGAGGGGCCGGTGCGACGGGAGAGGCGAGGAATCATGGGTGAAAGCTCGGGTGTAAGGTCGCCCTCCCCCGCGGCGTTGTCCCGTGCAGAACCGCACGGAGGAACTCGACCCATGATCACCGCCGCCAACTCACGCGTGTCTCGTATCGCTCTCACCCTCGCGCTGCTCTCGACCGCGCAGGTCGGTTGTGGTGGCAGCGCGATGAAGACGCCCGCGCGATCCGGCGAGAGCTCGGGCGGCGGGTACTCCGGGAGCGCCGAGGCGAGCCCTGCGACCGCGTCGGCCGACAGCGCGGGCGGCGACTCGTCCGGAGCGACCTACGGCAGTGCGCCGAGTGACGCGTCGAAGCCCTCTTCCGAAGGGAGCTACGCGCCCCCGCCGATGGCCGCACCCGGTGGTGGATACGCGCCCTCGGCGACGCCCGCGCCCGCAGCGAAGCCCGCCCCCGCAGGTGCGAGCGGCGCACCGACCACGCCGATCACGATCGAGACCAAGACCACCGTCACGGTGATGCCGCCGACCCCGTTCCCGCCGAGCGGTGGGTACGAGCAAGAGTCGCCGACCAGTGGCGTGCTCACCGCGGCGATCTGGGACGACAACGCCTACCGCACGCCGTTCCTCTCGTTCCTCTCGCGCTACCCGCAGCACCACAACGCGTGGGGCGTGGACATGCCGCGCCGGGTGACCATCCGCGTCGAGGACTCGAACGGCGTCGCCGTCGCTGATGCGCCCATCGCGCTCCGCACGCCCGATGGCTCGATCGTGAACCTCCGCGCGCACGGCGACGGCACCGCGCTCTACTGGCCGAGCCCCTCGGCGCTCTCGTACAACTCGCAGCAGCAGGGCTCGATCTTCTCGGTCGCCGCGCAGTCGGGGACCCTCCGTACGGAGACGACGTTCGCCGCGCCGTCGAGCGACAGCACCTGGACCGTGAAGCTGAAGGGCGTGCCGTTCCGCGCACAGGCGCCGGCCCTCGACCTCGCGTTCGTCGTGGACTGCACGGGCAGCATGGGGGACGAGATCAGCTATCTGCAGAACGAGCTCGCCGGCGTCGTGAAGCGCGCGAAGGCCGAGCACGCCACGCGCCGCGTGCGACTCGGTCTCGTCCTCTACCGCGACCGCGGCGACGACTTCGTCACCAAATCCTATCCCTTCACGGAGGACCTCGGCACGTACCTCGGCTACCTGAAGAACGCGCAGGCGATGGGCGGCGGCGACATGCCCGAGAGCGTGAACCAGGCGCTGTCCGACACGGTGAGCAAGCTCTCGTGGGCTGGCGACGAGTCGGGTCGCCTCGCGATCCTCGTGGCCGACGCGTCGCCCCACTATTACGCGGACGAGCAGTACACCTACAAGAACGCGATGGTCGACTTCGCCGCCCGCGGCGTGAAGCTCGTCACCGTCGGTGCGAGCGGGATCGACAAGAGCACCGAGTACCTCTTCCGCCAGATGAGCGCGTTCACCGGCGGTCGGTACGTGTTCCTCACCGACGACAGCGGCGTCGGCGACTCGCACATCACGCCGGACATCACCGGCTATCAGGTCGAGCACCTCGACAAGATCCTGGTGCGCGTGATCTCCGACGAGGTGAAGTCGTTCAAGCGCTGAGGAGAGGTCTAGTTAGAGGCTGTTGCAGAAGTGATCGCAGCGTTCCGTACGAGGCGGCGCACGGTCCGGACGCTGGGATTTACCCTCCCCCGGCCCCTCCCGAAGGGAGG
>JBKJQC010000972.1:0-8134 GCA_046593995.1 Polyangiales bacterium | reverse complement strand
CTGTTGGCGGTGACGTCGTAGACCGCGCTCTGGGGCCCGAGCACCAACACCTTGTTGCCGCTCCGGATCGTCGTCGCGCGGCGCGCGAACCCAGCTGGCGGCGCGGCGGTCAGCGTCCAGGTGTTGTTGTCGACGGAGTAGATCTCCGCCGAGAGCAGCGTCGCGCCGTTCAGGCCGCGTCCGCCGATCACCAACACGTCACCGTTCGCGAGCACGACGTGCGAGTGCTCGTGGCGCACGGCCTTCATCGAGGCCACGGTCGTCCAGTAGGGGTCGACGACGATCGGGTAGACGAGATCCCTCGGCACTTCGACGACGAAGCGCGCGCCATGTGACGCGGGCTCCAGGGCGACGGCCAAGGTGCGCCGCGTGCCGTTCGCGTCGATCGCCACGAGCGGATCCGTCGAGAGCCCTACGCGGCCCTCGATGTCCACGAGCTCGATCGACCCGTCTCGAACCCGCGCGCTCGCGACCTCGTCCCCGAAGACCAAGCGGAACGACAGGCGATGCGGTGCGGCGGAACCGCGCAGGATCGTGAGATCCTCGAGCGCAGCGCCGCCTGCTTGGTACACGGCGTCGGTCTCCGCCGCGACGTCACCGAACGTCGTGGCCCCGTCGACGATTCGGCCCGGTACGGCCACGCGCCCTTCGGCGACCACGTCGACGTGGAACGCGCGATCGGTCCGCGAGAGGCGCATCGCGGACGCCGCGGTCTCGGGGAGTCGCAGAGAGAGGGCTGGGCCCGGACCCCGCATCGCACGCAGACGCGCGGCGAGCTCGGGCACGGCACGGACGGGAGCGAGCGCGTCCCGCGCGACGGTGGGTTGCGAATCCACCCGCGACGAAGAGCAGGCACCGAGACCGAGGAGCAGGAAGAGAGCAATCGGGCGCAAGGAGACATCCTGCGCCAACGAATCGCGGCCGCCTAGCGCCGCGCTCGATCAGGGGGCGAGCATGCTCTTGTATCGCGCGGCGCACGTGTCGCAGAGGGCGTGCTCGTCGTCGACGGTCTTCACCGTCCCCTGAGCGTCCTGCATCAGACACCCCACGTTCGGGCAGTGCTCCAGCCCGAAGGTGTGGCCGAGCTCGTGGAGGCTGATCTTCCACAGTCGCTCGCGCACGAGTGACTCGGGGACGCCCCCCTTCTCGAACACGCGTCGCATCCGATAGGTGGAGATCACGCACGATTTGCCGTCGATCGATCCGAGGCCGAGGATTCCCCAGTTCGTCACCCCGTTCTTCGGCGTGACGATGTCGATCTCGGCGACGCCCATCACCTTGTCGATCGGCGCAGCGGGGACGCGCTCGAGGACGCGCAGCAGCTTGTCTGCGGAGTAGCGCCCCTTCTCGGCGGTCTTCGCCTCGTCGAGCGGCAGCGCCTTCTCGACCACGACGCGCATCGTGGGCACCTGCGTGTGCAGGCCCTCGACGGTCTGCAGCAGCGTCGCCTCGGGGAGATCACCGAGCGGGACGAGGTGCACGACGAGCTTCGACATCGCGGGGGTCGCGAACGCGCTCGCGGAGACCGACGTGGAAGCCGACACGGACGCGACGGGCGTCGCGCTCGTCGTCGCGACCTGCGTCTCCTGCACACGTTTCGGCGTCGGCGGCGGTGCGGACGTGCCCGAGGCCGCGCACCCCATCACCACGACGATCGCGACGAGCCCGCGCACGAGAGGAGCATGTCACACGTGCGCGCGCCTGACCTCGTCCCACACAGAGATCACACACGAGAACTTGGCCGGCGCGCCGAAGGTCGGGCAAGCCTTGCAGCATGCGTTCTGCCATCGTGCGCTCGATCTTTCGAATCGGCTTGGCCGCGTCCTTGTTCTCGGGCGCCGCGCTCCTGACGCTCGCGTGTCAGCGTCAGCCGGCCGGCGTGCCTGCGGGCGCCGACCCCGAGAAGGTCTCGCGCGCAGAGTTCGATCTCGCGCAAGACGAGTGGCGCCACGGCCGACTCCGCTCCGCGATGGAGCACGCGCAGAAGGCCTCGAACGCGGACGAGGCGCACGCCGAGGCGCATCACTTCGTCGCGATCCTCTACATGGCGCTCTGCCAGACCGAGAACGACTGCCGCTGGGACGAAGCCGAGAAGTACGCGCGCAAGTCGGTGAGCTCGGATCCCGAGTATCGACCGGCGAAGCACACGCTCGGACTGATCCTGATCCACCAGAAGAGGTACGAAGAGGCGATCGTGGTCCTCGCGCCGCTGGCCGAGGACATCATGTACAAGACGCCCGAGCTCGCGTGGTACGACCTCGGCGGCGCGCACCTCGAGCTCGGTCACGCTGACGAGGCGATCGTCGCGCTCACCAAGGCCATCGCGCTCAAGCCCACGTTCTGCTGGGCGAACTATCGCCTCGGCCTCGCCTACGAGAAGAAGGGGCAGTACGAGAAGGCCGAGGCCGAGCTGTCGAACGCGGTCGAGCCGAACGACCCGGCGTGCCGCAACCTGCAGGACGCCTACGCCGCGCGCGCCCGCATCCGCGAGCGCCTCGGCAGGAAGCCGGAAGCGAAGAACGACTACGACGTGTGCGCGAAGCTCTCGGTCGCGACGCCCGCCGGCAAGAGCTGCGTCGTCGGGTGGAAGCGACTCTGAAGAGGGAGGCTCAGTACGAGCCCGCGGTCAGTCGACGAAGAACTCGAGCCGCAGCCCGCGCGGCGGTTCATCGGGAGACGAGCAGGCCGTCCCGAGAACCGCCACGGCGAGCGCGGCGCGGAGTCTCATCTCGTCCGCTCGGCTCGTACGATCAGGACGGCGGCTTGATGCAGCAGCCGGTCAGACAGTAGAAGCCGATGGCGCACGGCGCCGAGGGGCTGCACTTCGTGAACTCGGGCGGGCAGGTGCCTGGAGGAGGCGGGGGACCGGTGTCCGCGGGGGGCGGCGCGTCGGGGCCGGCGTCCTGCGGCGGGGGGCCGTAGCACTCCGGCGGGAGCGTCGTCTTGCCGAGGCAGAAGTCGCACGTCCCGCACGGCTGCGAGCAGTCCGCGATCTGCGTGCAGGTCGGGCACTTTGCTGGATCGTTGAGCGACTCGGTGGTGCAGGTGCTGACGAGCTTCACCGTGTGCGGGACGCCCGCCGCGTCGAACACCTGGCAGCATCCCGCGCAGTCGCACCCCTTGGGAACGAGCGGCTTGCAGTACTGGATGCATTTGGCGCTCGGGGGCGCACACCCCTTCGTCCCCTCGAGCTTGGCGTCGTAAGGGCACTCTGCGTTGGCGGACGATTGCTTGCACCGCAGGTCGAAGAGACAGCCATCGTTACCCGAACCGCTGTTGCCGTCGAACCAGCAATCCTGCTTGCAGGGGTCGATGTTGTCGCCCGGGATGCCGGTCGCGTACGAGCCCTCGTCGTTGTCGAGCGGGCCGGTGCACTCCGGATCGAGCCAGTCGATGAGGCCGTCCTTGTCGTCGTCGAGGCAGTTCGTGCACTGCGTCGAGCCCCCGGTGCAGCCGACGATGGCGTCTTGTCCGACGACCGCGCCGTCGGGGAGCAGGATCGCCCCATCCGGCAGGATGGTCGAGCCGGGCGGGTACTGACCCGCCGTGCCGATGTCGGCGGTCGGCACGCTCGCATCCTCCGTGCCGCTGTCCGACCCGGCAGCGTTGCACGTCGGGTCGACGGAAGGATCGCACGCGACCACCTCGGCGTCCGAGGAGCCACACGCGATGCCGACGGCCCCGAACATGCCGAGGGCGGCGACGATCATCAACCCATGCGAAGCGCGGAACGACATGACTCCTCCGTCCCTTTCAGCGAAGCACGATTCGCGACCGTCGGCCGCATTTGTGGATTCGTCGGATCACGACGGGGGCTTGATGCAGCAGCCGGTCAGGCAGTAAAAGCCCGTCGCGCAGGGTGAAGTGGGGCTGCAGGCGGCGAGGCCGTCCGGGCAGTTGTTCGGCGGGCCGCTGTCCGGGGGCGGGGGAGGCGTGCCGGTGTCGGGGATCGGGATCGGCTCGCCATCCGGGTACGTACCCGCGTCCGGCGGGGGGCCAGCGTCGGGCGGCGGCGGGTAGCACTCCGGCGGGAGCGACGTCTTGCCGAGGCACCAGTCGCACGTCCCGCAGGGGTTCGAGCATTCGGCGATCTGCGTGCAGACCGGGCACTTCGCCGGATCGTTGAGGCTCTCGGTGCTGCAGGTGCTCACGAGCTTCACCGTGTGCGGCTGCCCGGCGGCGTCGAACACCTGGCAGCATCCCGCGCAGTCGCACCCCTTGGGGGTGAGCGCGGCGCAGTACTTGATGCACTTGTCGGTCGGCTTCGGGCACTGCTTCGGATCGTTGACGATCGTCGGATCGTAGGGGCACTTCGGCTCGGTCGAGCCGGGGATGCACTTCGTCGGGAACAAGCACCCGTCGTTGCCGGAGCCGCTGTTGCCGTCGAACCAGCAGTCTTGCTTGCAGGGGTCGATGTTGTCGCCCGGGATGCCGGTCGCGTACGACCCCTCGTCGTTGTCGAGCGGACCGGTGCACTCCGGATCGAGCCAGTCGATCAGGCCGTCCTTGTCGTCGTCGACGCAGTTCGTGCACTGCGTGCCGCCGGCGACGCACCCGGTGTACGCGTCGGGGCCGACGACGTTGCCGTCGGGGAGCTTGATCGCTCCGTCGGAGAGGACGACCGAGCCGTCGGGGAAGCCGCCGCCGATGCCGATGTCGACCTGAGGCACGGAGCCGTCGTCGATGACGATCCCGCCGCCGCTGTCGGTGACGGTCCCGGTGCCGCTGTCACCGCTCGCCGTCTCGGCGCCGGTGCCCGTGTCGGTGCCGCCGACGCACGAGGGATCCGTCTGCGGATCGCAGGTGGTCTCTTGGGTCGTGGAGCTGCATGCGACCGCAAGGACCCCGGCGAGACCGAGCCCTGCGATGATGCCTACGAACGACTTGGTCTTCATGCGGTCACAACCTCCAGCGGACTCACGACTCTACGACACGAGGAGCAAGTATGGATCCGCGAGGATCGACCTCGCGAGTCGATTCTGGTCCCGATGCGTCGAGGACGGGACGCGACCGTGTGCCGACAGGAGTTTCTCGCGCAGCTCCATGTGGGTGCACCGTCACACCGTCTCACGTCCGCGGCACCAACTGAGGAGCAGAAGCCTCGATCGGTCGGCGCGAAGCCGAGCGCCCCGTGATCGGCCGATCACGGGATGACGCACGCTGCGCCGATCAAGACGGCGGCTTGATGCAGCATCCGGTGAGGCAGTACGTGCCCGTCGCGCAGGGGATCGTCGGGCTGCACACCGCGAACCCCTCGGGGCACGTCGGGCCGGTGCCCGAATCGGGCGGCGGCGATCCGTCCGGCGGCGGCGATCCGTCCGGCGGCGGCGATCCATCCGGCGTGGTGCCGGCGTCGGCGGGGGGCGGCGGCGGATAGCAGCTCGCGGGGAGCGAGGTCTTGCCGAGGCACCAGTCGCACTCGCCGCACGGCTGCGAACAATCGGGGATCTGCGTGCAGGTCGGGCACTTCGTCGGATCGTTGAGCGACTCGGTGCTGCAGGTGCTGACGAGCTTCACGGTGTGCGGCACGCCGGCCGCGTCGAACACCTGACAGCAGCCCGCGCAGTCGCACCCCTTCGGCACGAGCGGCTTGCAGTACTGGATGCACTTCGCCGAAGGCGGCGCGCACGATGGCGCGTTCGGTCGATACGCACAGCCGCTCGCGGCCGCCGTCGTCATGTTGCACCCGAGGTCGAACATGCAGCCGTCGTTGCCGGAGCCGCTGTTGCCGTCGAACCAACAGTCCTGTTTGCAGGGGTCGATGTTGTCGCCGGGGATGCCCGTCGCATACGAGCCTTCGTCGTCGTCGAGCGGGCCCGTGCACTCCGGGTCGAGCCAGTCGACGAGACCGTCCTTGTCGTCGTCGAGGCAGTTCGTGCACTGCGTTCCGCCGGCCACGCACCCCGAGTATGCGTCCGCGCCGACGATGTTGCCGTCGGGGAGCTTCACCGCGCCATCGGCGAGGACGATGGAGCCGTCGGGGAAGCCGCCGCCGGCACCGGCGTCGACCATCGGGACGAACGAGTCGTAGACGACGGCGTCTTCGGACGCGGAGCCGTCGCCTGTCGCGCCGTCACGCGTCGCGCCGTCACGCGTCGCGCCGTCACGCGTCGCACCGTCGCCGGTCCCGGAATCGATCGTCAGCGTCTCGTCCGGGCCCGCGTCGGTGACCGTCGCGTCGTCACCGCCGTCGCTGCTCGCGCCGGTGTCCGCTGCGCTGCATGCCGGATCGAGCGCTGGATCGCAGGTCGGCGTGTCCTCCGTCGTCGTCGAGCTGCACGCGCCCGTGGCGCCGAGCGTGGTGGTGAGGACGAGCGACGCGAGGAGGCGGGCGAGGGAGGTGTTCTTCATGCGTGATTTCCCTCCCGTCGGCTCAGGGACCGCGGGGGGAATAGCTCGCGCTGCAATTCCGACGCCGCGCGTCTCGCGACGGGACGCTACCGAGGAAGCTCGGGCATTCGGCCGCCCGAGCGCTCGTGCTCACATGGGCGCACGCGGCATCGAGTCCTCGATCCTGCACATGGATCGAGGACTTCCGACCTCGACGCCTCACTCCTTCGCGCCGTCGGCTCCGAGCAGCTCGCCCAGCTCCTCGTCGGTCTTCGGCGTCTCGAGGAGCTCGCCGTTCGGACCGTCGCGGCGGATGACGAACACGCGACGCTGGATCGTCTCGGCGCTCTCGCGCGCCCACACGCTCACGAAGTTCACGCCGGGGCGCAGCGGGATGTCGAGCTCGAAGGGAGCCTTCTTCGCGTCGGCGCCGCCCTTGTTGGAGCGGTAGTAGATCTTGCGAGCGCCGACGAAGACGTAGACGTCGATCACGCGATCGCCGTCGGTCGCGAAGCCCTTCACCTTCGCCTTGTCGGTGCGGGTGACGAGATCGAGCGTGTCGACCTCGATCGAGGGCGGCGAGTGCGAGAGCAGATCGGTCCACGTCTGCTGCGTGCCTGTCGAAGGAGGGGGCGCGCCGGCAGCGGCCTTGGCCGAGGAGCTCGACACCGCCTTCGCCGCTTTGGGCGGAGGGGGCAGCGGACCGCTGCCGACCTTTCCGCCGCTCTTCAGCGCGAACGCGAAGCGACCGCCGCCGAGATCGAGCCGCACGAAGTCGCCGCCGCCCGCCGTCACTGTGCCCGTGAGGCCGAAGATGCCGTCCTTCGGGAGCTGGCCGAAGGGCTTCGACTGCGTGCTCGGGAACTCGAGGAGCCCGAGCGATCCGCCTTCGGCCTTGAACGTCCCCGTCGTCTTCGTGATGTTGAGCGCGCCGCGGATCGGCATCACCACGCGCTCGCTCGCGGTCTCGCGCAGATCGGCGTCCTTGATGCTGATCTGCAGCTTCGCCTCGACGTCCTTGAGCGCGGTCTGCACGTCGAACGTGAAGCGCACGCGACGCTCTTCGCCCGGCGCCATGTTCGAGATGTCGAACCGCGCGTCGCGGAAAAGGAGCCCTTCGCCGGAGAGGTTGTGGATCGACGCCTCGGTCTCGAACGAGCGCCCCGCGCCGATGTTCTTCACCGTGAGATAGACCGAGGCCTTCTCGCCGACCTGCAGGCTGCCGTCGCCGTTCCCTTCGACGTCGTCGACGACCTGGTAGCTGTAGGCAAACGACGGACGCGGGAGCGCCTTCACCGTCGTCTTCAGCTCGCCGTCGGCGGGGACGTGCTCGTGCGCCTCTTCGAACTTGATCTTGATGGCGTCCGCGCGGGTGTGCGAGTCCTTCGGGATGCGGCAGACGCGCGGCGCGTCCTTCGGGGCGACCGTCGAGGAGCCGGCTTTGTAGCCTTCCGTCTCGCACCAGCCCATCGGTGTCGTCCACGAGCGCGACTTGCCGGGGTCGATCTTGCCGAAGACGAACTCCTTGCCCTCGAAGATGCCGGCGTCGCTCTTCGTCTGCGCGCGCAGTCGATAGAGCGGGACGGTGCCGTTGTTCGTCACCGTCACTTTGATCTCGAGCGGCTCGCCCGCGACGATCTCGCCGTCCTTCTTGGAAGGCTCGACGACGACCTGGACCTTGGACGCGTCGAACGGCGTCTTTCCGGCGCTCGACTCGTCGGACCAGTCGATGCCGAGCTTGCCGAGATCGTCGGCGATCTTCTTCTGCTCTTCGCCGCGGAAGCTCTCGATGAAGCCCTTCGCG
>JBKJQC010001215.1:0-2792 GCA_046593995.1 Polyangiales bacterium | reverse complement strand
CTGGGCGAAGGTTCACATCTTCTTCGGCGACGAGCGCGCCGTGCCGCCCGACGCGAAGGACTCGAACTACCGCGCCGCGCGCGAGGCGCTCCTCGATCACGTCCCGATCCCGAAGGAGCAGGTCCACCGGATGGAGGGCGAGCGCTCCGACCTGCACGTAGCTGCGCGCGACTACGAGCGCGCGCTCGTCGAAGTCTGTGGCGCCGAGCTCGATCTGATGTTCCTCGGCATCGGCAAGGACGCGCACGTGCTGTCGCTCTTCCCCGGCTCGCCGCACATCGACGAGACGGCGGCGTTGGTCGTCGCGTCGATCGATCCGCCGATGAACCCCGCGCTCTCGCGCATCACCATGACGCCCGTCGCCGTGGCACGCGCACGCGAGGTCGTCGCGATCGCGTGCGGCCCCGACAAGCGCGAGGCCGTGCAGCGAACGCTCCGTGAGGACGACGCCGATGTGCATCGCACGCCTTCTCGTCTGCTCGGTCGTGCTCGAATGGCGCGTATCGTCCTCGACCGCGCGGCGCACGGCTGATTTCGAACAAGATGCCATTGCGGGCGCGATGCCATGTAGGGAACGAGCCTCCAACGGTGGGAGATGCCACGAAGTCTCGGCGCCCCCGGACACGCGACGCTCGCCGCCGCGGCGCTGACGATTGGCCTGCTGTCGCGTAGCGCAAAGGCCGAGACCGCTGCGACGCACGTCCCCGCCACGCGGTTCTGTGCGCTCTCGCGTTCGGCGATCCTTCCGCACGTCGACGCGATGCCGGAGAGCCTGCGCTGCTTCTACGACGAGGACGGCAACGGGCTCGACGACGACGTCGAGACGCAGCTCGCGCGTTGTTTCGTACCCGAGCTGCGCTTCGACGCGGCCGAGCGCACGCGCAACGGACGGGAGCCGCACACGCTCTTCAACGTGCAGCGCGTGCCGGGCGCCGCCGACGAGCTCCGCATCGGGTTCACGTTCCTCTACGAGCGTGACGACGGCTTCTCCGGCAACTTCCTCTGCAACCACGCGAGCTCGCACGCGGGCGACACCGAGCACGTGAACCTCTCGCTGCGAGTCGTCCGCGGTTACAAGGGCTACCAAGCGTACGTCGTCGATCTCGACGCGGGGTGGCCGGGCGGTCCGTCGACGGATCTCGAGTTCGCCGAGGACGCACCCACGCGGCCCGTGCTCTATCCGTCCGCGGGCAAGCACCACGCGTACCTGCATCCGCACGTGGGCGCCTATCACGGCTCCCCGATCCGCTGCGGAGACAACGCGCACGGCGACGGCGATCGCGTCGTGCCTGGCCTGTCGAGCTCGGCGGGCGTGCCCCCTGCCCTCGATCACGTGCCGCTGTTCTTCGGCGCGGCGACGCCCTCGACCTCGCACAGCAACGCGCCGCTCACGCCGGATCGGGCGCGTTGGTACAACGCGTGTACCGTCGGCCTGCACCCGAACGATCGGGCGCAGTGGCGCGTCGCGTCGCGCTCGCTCCGCCCGAACAAGCTCGGTCTCGCGATCGGCGACGGCTTCGTCGGCGAGGAGATCGAGGGCGATCGCTTCGCCGGCGGCGAGAAGCACGCTGCGAGCAGCGTCGTCATGCCGATCTGGCACACGCTCGCCGTCGACGGGGACGCACCGCTCGGCTTCGGCCCGTGGGACGTCGACGGAGACGGCCATCCCGAGCTCTCGGGGCGGTCGCTCGCGACGCTCGGCACACTCGCCACACTCGCCACACTCGATCGGTGCGCGCTCGAGCGTGACGGCGCAGAAGACGCGGATGGAGACGGGCTCGTCGGCAGCTGCGATCCCGACGATCACGCGAAGAACGTCTACGTCGCAGGCGGCGGTCGCGGCTACGGCGCGCTCGAGCCGTACGCCGCGGCGGACGATCTCGCGCCCACGCTGGTCTCGACGGTGGCGTCCGGGACGCCGCGCAAAGGTTCGCCGACGCGCGGTGGGTTCCTCGACAGCGATCACGACGCGCTGATCGACGGCGAGGATCCGCACCCGAGGACCCCGTCGCTCGCGCCCATCACGCTGACGCCCCCCGCCTTCCCCGAGGCGCTGCATCCGGCGCCGGAGCTCGCGAACGCGGACGGAGGGGTCTGCAACACCGCGAACGCGTGCGCCGAGGAGCTGCATGCGACGCCGAGTCTCCCGCTCGCGCGCGTCCTGCAGGGGCGCCCCGCTCTTCGCGCGCCCCTCGCTCGGCTGCGGACGATTCGCGTCGAGGGCGAAGGCTGGATCCGCGAAGAGCGCGGCGCCGGCATCTTCCTCCACCCCCGCTCAGCCAGCTCTACGACCGACTCCACGATCGAGTCCACGCCCGACGTCCTCTGGGTCGAGCATGCCGACAAGCCCCGTTGGGCGCGGCTCGGCGCCATCGCGGAGGAGGAGAACGCGGTGTCGTACGGCGTGATCGCCCATGGCGTGCTCGACGTTGCGATCACCGAGGGGACCACGCTCGTGCAGGATGCGCGCGGCGAGACGGCGGCTCTCTTCGACGCGGATCGTGGCGTCTTGGTCGGGTTCGATCCGCTGCTCGAGACCTGGATCCGGAGCTCGGTGCCTGCCGATGCGCTGCGCGCCCGCTCGGCGCCAGCCGTCGCGCTGATCGGCGCCACCCTCTTCGTGGCCGGCGGTTCGAGCAACGGCGTGCTGCGCGGAGACGCCGTCGCGCTCGACGTGTTCGGGAAGCAGACGCTCGCGCTCTCGCCGCAGTTCCCGCTGCGTCGCGGGGCGCGCCTCGTCCCCACGATCGACGGTCGGGCGCTCGTGCTCGTGGGCGGCGTCGACGAGAACG
>JBKJQC010001178.1:0-8232 GCA_046593995.1 Polyangiales bacterium | reverse complement strand
CGCGAACGACGAACTGCGCGTGTCGACGGTACGCGCCCTCGCGGCGGCGACGGGGGTCAGTATGGCGCCAGCGCACCAAATGCGCGGTCGCCTCGTCGAGCAAGGCCTCGCGTGGCGCCGTCACGACGGCCTGTTCTTTTGGTTTCCGGATCGCTTCGACGATGCCGTCGCGCTGTTCGTCACGGGTTACGGCACCGTGCTGCGCAAGAAGCTGGTCGTCGGTCGGTATCGAACCCCCGATCAGGATCCGGAAGGATGCGAGCGTCGTGTCGCCCAGGCGCTGGGCGCCGAACCAGGTTGGGCGTTCGGTGGCGGTTCGGCTGCTCGGCGACTCACCGGGCATTACCACGGTCCGAACGCGACATTGCATCTGCTCGATCCGACGCCGCAACGCTTGCGTGCGATGAGGGCCGTGCCGGATCGCGACGGGCCGCTCGTCGTACTGCGCTCACCAGGACCCATGGGCATCCAGGGTCCCCTTGCTCACGTCGCGCACCCGTTGCTGGTCTACGCGGAGTTGCTCCACGAGGGCGGTGAGCGCGCGAGAGAAGCTGCCGTCGACATCTTGAAACAGTGGCGAGGGTCTTCGCCATGACAGCGTTCACGGAGGAACAGGCTGCGGCCATCGTCGCGCTGCGGCGCGCATTTCCCGGAGAGAAGCTCGTCGGCTGATGATGCATCGGTGCACCTCCCGGACGGCGCGACGTGGCGATCCGCGTGCGAGTCATTGTGCGGACCCAATGTCTCGAAGTGCGTCTTCGTCTCGGTGAGCGGCAGACCGCGCCCATCGCCGAAAATTCATCCGACACCGCCCCCGGTGCGCCGAACAAACCTACGCGGTCGCGCTGGAACGGATCCTGGATCCTCGGATCAAGCCGGCCCGAACTTCTGGCGCGCCGTACTAAATTTAGTCGTCGTTGACGATACGTCCCTCCCCGTTGCGCGTGCCGACGGTCGCGTTCGTTTCGTTCGACAGCGCGACCAAGAACGTCTCGTAGTTCAGCGCCGACGACGGCACCTCACGCGTGGTGTCGCCGACGACGAACACCGTGATCGTCTTGCTCGTCTGGCCCGGCGCGAAGTCGAGCGTTCCGAACGCACCGAGGTAATCGTTGTTGCCGACCGTCGCCGTCCCGTTCTGCGTTGTGTAGTCGACGCTCACGGTTCGACCGCTCGCGGCCGAGAGCGTGACGGTGAACGTGAAGCCCTTCAGTCCCGCGTTGCCCTCGTCGGCCGACACGACCGGCGTGATCGCGAGCTGGGGGAGCGCGTCGTCGTCGATGATCGTTGCGAACGCCTCCTGGCGGTTGAACGTGACGGCTCCGCTCGGCGTCGCCGTCGCGAGTCGAACTCGGAATGTCTCGTCGTTCTCATCCAGCCCGTCGCCGATCACCGGTACCGCGACGCTCTTCAATGTCTCGCCCGGCGCAAAGGTGATCGTGCCCGAAGTCGGAGTGAAGTCGTCGCCGGAGCGCGCACTGCCGTCGACGGTGCCGTAGCTGACGGTGACTGGCACCTCGGACGCGGAGGCGAGCCTGACCACGAGATCCAAAGAGGCGGTCGATCCCGCGGCGCCCTCTACGCGGCTTGCGTTCTCGATCGCGACGCTTGCGCTGTCGTCGTTGCGAATCGTGCCGATCCCGCGATCCTTCGCCACGGACGCCCCGGTCGCGCCGGAGAGAACGACGCTGAAGGTCTCGTTCGCCTCGAGCGTCTGATCGCCGTTGATGACGACGGTCACCTGCTGGGTCTGCGCTGCGTTGCCGCTCGATGCGAAGTTCAACGTGCCGCCATTGGCGACGTAATCGTTGCCCGCGGTCGCCGTTCCGTTCTCCGTCACGTAGCTGACGGTGACCGCGCCGGTCTGCCCCGACGGCCTCCGCAGCGTCACGGTAAAGGTCGCCGTGCGCGTGCCGGTGCCGCCCTCATCGATCGCGACGTCGTCGACCGACAGGGTCGGCTGCGTCGAGTCGTCGTTGAGGATCGTTGCGGTCGAGGAAGCGGTGCCAATCGTCGCCCCCTGCGCGTTCGCGAGCCCGAGCGAGAATGACTCATTCGGCTCCTCGGCATTGTCGCCGTTGTACGTGACGTTCACCACTCTCGTGGTCTCGCCCGGCGCGAAGGTCACGGTGCCGCTCTGTGCGGCGTAGTCGCCCCCTGCCGTCGCGGTACCGTCGGCGGTGGCGAATCCGACAGTGACCGGTTGATTGCTCGCAGCGGAGAGCGTCACGACGAACGCGGCGGTCCCGGTGCTCCCGGCGGCGCCCTCGAGCTGGGGGTTTGGCCCGGCGACGCTCAGCGTCGGTGTCGCGTCGTCGTCGGTGATCGTGCCTGTAGCTGCCGCGGTGCCGATGGTCGCGCCCACCGCGTTCGAGAGGTCCACGTGGAACGTCTCGTTCGGTTCGTCCCGCAGGTCGCCGTTGATCCCGACGTCGATCGTCTTGGTCGTCTCGCCCGGAGCGAAGGTGATGGTGCCGTTGCGCGCGAGGTAGTCGCCGTCTGGCGAGCCTCCCGCCGTGGCCGTCGCATCGCGGGTCGCGAAGTCGACGTTGATCGGCGCTGCGCTCGCCCCCGAGAGCGTGACGACGAACGAGAGCGGTGTGCGTCCGCCCTGTCCCTCCGTGATCGCCGCCGGGCTCGCGATGGAGATCGTCGGGCCGGGATCGTCATTGACGATGGTGCCCACGCCGAAGCGTCGTGACACCATTGCGCCGCCGGTCTCGCCGGACAGGCCCACGAAGAACGTCTCGTCGGCCTCGCTCACAACGTCGCCGTTGATCGGTACGGTGAAGGTTTGCGTCTCGAGAGTGGCCGCCGTCGGGGCCGTCGCCGGTGCTGCGAAGGTGACGGTGCCGTTGGTTGCAGCGTAGTCGGCGCCGCCGGTCGCGGTGGTCCCGGTCGTTGTCGCGGTGCCGCCGACCGCGCTCGTCGCATAATTGACCGTGACCGCGCCGGCGCCCGCCGTGCCGGCCGGTCTGACCAGAATCACGGGGAACGTCATCGGCTTCGTGCCCGAGTCGCCCTCGGTCACCGACGCGTCGACGATCCGCAGCGTCGGGCTGGTGATGTCGTCGTCGACGATGAGGCCGATCCCGCTGTCGTCGTTGATCGATGCGTTCTGCGCGCTGCGCAGATCAATCGAAAAGGTCTCGTCGCCCTCGCCGGTGGTGGTATCGCCATAGACGACGACGTCGATCGTCTTGGTTGTCTCGCCCGGTGCGAACGTCAGCGTTCCCGTCGCCGCGCGGTAGTCATTGCCCGGTGCAAAAGTCGCGCCGCCCTCCGTCGCCTGGTTCTGACCGCGCGGGCGGCTGCTGTAGTCGACGGTCACCGGACGTGAGCTCGCAGCCGAGAGCGTCACGGTGAACGTGAACGTCTGCTGTCCGCTGTTGCCCTCGAGCTTGAGAACGTCACCGATCGAGAGCGCCGGCGGCGCATCGTCGTCGACGATTGTCGCCGTCGACACCACGGCGGTACCGAGCGTCGCTAGGGAGGGCGACGACAACCTGACGGTGAACGTCTCATCGTCCTCGTCGACGGTATCGCCGGTGACCGGCACGTTGATCGTTTGGCTCGTCGAGCCAGCCGGGAATGTCACGGTGCCGGTCGCCCCTGCGTAGTCGCTGCCGGCGGTCGCGGTGCCGTTGGCCGTCGCGTACTGCACCGTGACCGGCTGCGCGGACGGGGCCGACAACGTCACGGTGAACGTTGCATTGGTGCTAGCCGAGTTCCCTTCGGTCACGTTGAGACCCGCGGGAGCGAGCGAGACGACCGGCGGAGGCGCGTCGACGGCGGCCTCTTCAACGGCAGTGTCGATCACGTTCGCAGTGTCGGTCGCGTCTGCATCCGTCGCGCCCGCAGCGTCCGGTCCGGCGTCCTGACCGCTGGTGTCCGGCCCCGGCGCGTCACCGAGGGTCGGGGTCGTGTCGGCCGGGGTCGTGTCGGCCGGGGTCTCGCCGATCGCATCGGTCGCTACGCCATCGGCCCCGCTGTCGACGATGGACGGATCGGACGGAACTTCCTCGCCGCTCCCGCATGCAACGAGGATCGCGGCGACCGACGCTACGAGCAAATGCTTCGGGGCACGCCGCCCGATCGACCCATTCGCCTGCGAATCGATTCCCCGTCGAAAGCTCTTCATCGGAACGAAGGTTACGCCAAAAGCGGAAGGTTCGCGGGAGCCTCGGCGAGGAAAGTCTCCGCGGTGCGGAGACAATTGCAGGTGTCGCAGCGACCGCTCGGCTGCGCTCGCCCTTCGATGGGCGGCGGAACCTCCGCACTCGCGTCGACCTCGAACGCACGATCGACGCCGCGCACCAGACGGCCAACCGGGGATCACACCTTCGAGCGACCACTCCGAGGCGACGGCGCGCGCACACGCCTCGAGCACCGCAGGCGTGCAGCTGGCGTAACGACAGCGCCCGAGCTCTCGAGCTTCACTGCACCCTCGTACTCCTTCTCGCAGGCGGACGACGGCGCCTCGCAGGCGGACGACGGCGCGCTGGCCGCGCTACCTCGCGCGCGCCCGTCGAGTTGAACGATCCGGAATTTCCGGATCGTTGCCCGCGGGTCGACCCCGCCCTCCTCGAAGATGTTCTGGAGGTGCCCGTTGATCGGGCGAAAAGAACGTCAGACGTCTCCGCGCTGAACCGGGAGGCCGGCCGCCTTCCACTCGGGGAAGCCTTCTGCGAGGCGTTGCGCGCGCCGGCCGCTCTTCGCGAGGATCTCGACCGCGCGATCGGCGTAGATGCAGTACGGCCCGCGGCAGTACGCGACGTACTCCTTCGTCTTGGGCAGCGTCCGCAGGCGCGCCTGCAGCTCGTCGACGGGAACGGAGATGGCGCCCGCGATGTGTCCGGCCGCGAACTCGTGCTCCGGACGAGTATCGAGCACGACCACCTTGCCGCGGCGCGCGCGCGACATCAGTTCCTTCATCGAGACCGCCTCCTCTTCCGTGCGGTCGCGGAAGTGCTCGCGGACCAGGCGATCGAGCTCGGCCAACCGGCGCTCGGCAACGGTGCGAAGCGCCCGGGTCAGCTCGAAGACGCTGTCGTCGGCGATTCGGTAGTGCACGAAGACGCCCTCTTTGCGCGTCTCGACCAGGCCCGCGTTGCGCAGCGCCTGCAGGTGCTGGGAGGTGTTGGCGATCGTCATCGCGCTCTCGGTCGACAGCGCGTCGACGGTCCGCTCCCCCTGCGCGAGCAGCTCGAGGAGCTCGAGCCGGTGGGGGTTGGCGATGGCCTTCCCCACGCGAGCGAGCTGGTCGTAGAGGCGGTCCTTGAAGACGCGGTGTGCTCGATCGCTGGCCATCGTCTTGTATTCGTCATAGTTCTTGAATATTGTTCTGGCAAGTCGATGGGTCCAGGCGGGCGCATCGCCGCTCTGTCTCTCCACGGATCGGAGGTTCTCATGTCTTCTTCGCTGGTCTGCCCCGTCGATCTCGACACCCGCGCGCTCGTCGCGGAGATCGAGGACATGTACACGCGCGTCGCCGACGATCCGAGCGGCGACTTTCACTTCCACCGCGGTTCGGCGTACGCGGCCGAGTGGCTCGGTTACGATCGTAAGGAGCTCGACGCGCTCCCTGCCGGCACGACCGCGTCGTTCGCCGGCGTCGCGAATCCTCTCGCCATCGCGCCGCTCCACGAGGGCGAGGTCGTCGTCGACCTCGGCAGCGGCGCCGGGACCGATCTGCTGCTCGCTGCGCGTCGCGTGGGACCACGGGGTCGCGCGATCGGCGTCGACCGCACGAAGGCCATGCTCGAGAAGGCGCGGGGTGCCGCGCGCGAGGCGGGCCTCGAAAACGTGGAGCTGCGCGAGGGCGATCTGCACGCGCTCCCGCTCGAGGACGCGAGCGTCGACGTGGTGATCTCGAACGGCGTCCTCAACCTCGCCACCGACAAGGCGACCGCGTTCGCGGAGATCGTTCGCGTGCTGCGCCCGGGCGGCCGGCTGCAGCTCGGCGACATCGTGGTGGAGAGCGAGCTCGCGGACAAGATCCGAAGGAACTTCGAGCTATGGGCAGCTTGAATCGGCGGCGCTCTGCCGGAGGCAGAGCTCGTTTCGTCGCTCTCGGAAGCCGGGCTCGTGGGTGTGGAGATCGTTCGACGCTTCGACTGCTTCAAGGGGACGTCGAAGGAATCCACCGCGCGCAAGTTCGGCGTGCGCGGCGTGAACGTGGTCGGGAGGAAGCCCTGACGCGGAGCGGTCCGATGACCGAACCGTCCCGCGCGAAGGCGAAGAGCGTGGCGGGGAAAGTCTCGCGGTGCCGCTGACGAACCGCTCGACAATTGGAGAAGTTCGGGTTACGTGCCGCCTCCCTGGAGGGTTCACCTGTCATGAAGAACTTCGTTCGTAGCGTCGTCGTCGTGGGATCCCTGTTGTCGCTGTCCGCCTGTGGTTCCGAGGCGGGCGAAGAGCCGGAGGTCGCTACCGCCGAACAGGCGGCGAAGCCGGCAGCCTGCACGGGCTTCTGCATCGAGGGATACGTGTTCAACCCGAAGACGTGTCAGTGCCAGGCGGCGTGCACGACGACCGCGCTCTGTGTGAGCGGCTATCAGTGGGACGAGCTCGCGTGCCGCTGCGCGCGCACCCGCTGATCCTCGCGATGCGTTCGAGCCCGGCGTCCGGACGTGGCGCCGGGTTCTTTTTTGCTGTGCCCCGTCAACCCCCGTGGCCGCGCGGGTCACGTCGTGATGCCTGCTAGCCCGGCGGGCCGTCGCCGAAGTCCATCTCGGACTCGGGGGCGCGGCCTTCTTCGATCTGGAGCAGCGGGTGCGTGCTCAGCTCGCGGACGACGCGGTTCCAGCGGAGGATCGGATCCGGGTTCTCCTTCGGGGCGAGCTCCTCGGCGTCCTCGAACAGGTGCAGCGCGCGGTGGAACGCGTGGTGCGCGCCGGGGCCGATGCGCTGGGCCAGCTGCGACTTCGCGTACCGCTCCCACGCGATGCCGGCGTAGTACGTGCGCTCGTACGGATTCTCGAGGCGGTCGAACACCGCCAGCGCTTCGCGGTGCAGCTGCATGCCCTCGCCTTCATAGCGATCGGTGAGCGACAGACCGAGCGAGCGGAGCGCCGCCTGATGCTTCGGATCGACGGCGAGGATGTCGCGGCAGATGCTGTCGGTCTCGTCGGGTTGATTGAGGTCGCGATACTTCTCGGCTTTGCGCTGCGCTTGGTCGAGATCGTGACCTGCGAGGCTCTTCAGCTCCTGCAAACGCGCCATCGGTCGTCCCCCACCCGGTCGCTCAGGCGTCCGGCTTCTTGCCTCGAACCTTGCGCAGCAGCCACGCGACCGGATCGTAGTACTCCGACACGACGCGCTCCTTGAGCGGGATGATCGCGTTGTCGGTGATGCGGATGTGCTCGGGGCACACCTCGGTGCAGCACTTGGTGATGTTGCAGAAGCCGAGCCCCTCCTTCTCCTTGAGGAGCGCGACGCGGTCGTTGGTGTCGAGCGGGTGCATCTCGAGCGCGGCGTAGCGCACGAACATCCGCGGCCCGGCGAACGCGGCCTTGTTCTCGTCATGATCGCGGATGACGTGACACACGGTCTGGCAGAGGAAGCACTCGATGCACTTGTGGAATTCCTGGACGCGATCGATGTCCTCTTGCTGCATGCGATGCGTGCCGTCGGCCTCTTTGGGGCGCGGCTTGAAGCCGGGGACCTGCTTCGCGCGCTCGTAGTTGAACGAGACGTCGGTCACGAGATCCTTGATCACCGGGAACGTCTTCAGCGGAGCGATCGTGATCGTCTCGCCGGGGGTGAACGTGCTCATGCGCGTCATGCACATCAAGCGCGGCTTGCCGTTGATCTCCGCGCTGCACGAGCCGCACTTGCCGGCCTTGCAGTTCCACCGCACGGCGAGCTCGCCGGCGGCCGTCGCCTGGATCTTGTGGATGGCGTCGAGGATGACCATCCCCTCCTCGACCTCGAGGGGGTAGTCGACGAAGTTGCCGCCCTCGCGGTCGCCACGAAAGACGCGAAACGTGAACGCAGTCGCCGCCATTACTTGTCCTCGAAGATCGGCTTGAGCTCGTCGGGCATCTGCGGGAGCGGTTCGGTGCGCAACGTCAGCTCGCCGTTCTTACGGGTGAGGACGTGGTTGATCTTTCCGAACTCCGGATCGGCCTTGGGGAAGTCCTCGCGGGTGTGTCCGCCGCGGCTCTCGTTGCGTGCGAGCGCGCTCTTGGCGCAGGCTTCGGAGACGATGAGCATCGAGCGCAGATCGAG
>JBKJQC010001007.1:0-3499 GCA_046593995.1 Polyangiales bacterium | reverse complement strand
GTCGCGCGTCGCTGCCTGCGCGTCGCCGCTCTCCGTGAACAAACAGGGAGACGGGGGGAGACGGGGAGACTTTTTGGTGGAAGTCGAGATCGGCAGACTCTGAAACTCCTTCTCGTCTCCCTGACTCCCCGGCTCCCCGTTTTCTCGGATCTCCGTGCCTCCGTGCCTCCGTGTTCAATCGATCGATACGCTTTCGAGAATTGCGACCGGTGATTTAGCGTACGGGCGTGCGGTTCCCACGCAGCCCGTACGTCCTCGCCCTCCTGATCGGGCTCGTCGTCTGGCTGCGCCTGTGGATCTCGTTCGACGGGCACTTCCCGCACGCGCGGCCGATCACGTTCTTCGACGCTCCCGGCGCGGAGGGCCGGATCGTGGACCCTGCGCCGAAGTGCGAAGGGGCAGGGGTCGTCGACGGCGTCGCCTGGTACCGGATCTGCGGCGCGCTGCACCGGTTCGACCTGACGAGCGGCGAGGCCCACGCGCTCGTCGGCGCTCCGGCAGCCGCGCGCGGGCTCGTCGCCTTCTCGAAGGATCCCGCGGGCCTACCGGTCGTGGCATTCGAGCGCTCGAGTCCAGGAATCTACCGCATCGGAGCGAACGTCGAGCCGCTCGGCGCCGTAGATGGAGCGCTGATCGGCCTCGCCGCGATCGGCGACACGGTCGAAGCGGTGACGAGCTCGGGCGTGCACACGCGCGCAGCGGACGGCAGCTGGAGTCGCCGCGCGCTCCCGCCACCTCCTTCCTCGTTGCACTTCCTCCAGGCCGTCGATCGGAGGAACGGGCGGCTGCGCTTCTGGTACGTGTTCCTCCCCGAGCAGTACGTCGTGCCGAAGGAGCTCGTCATCACGAGCGTGGTCGAAGGCGATCCGGTCCCCACCTACGACAGGATCACCCTCGCGACGCGGGACGGCGACACGGAGGCGCTCGATCCCGAGGTCGATCTCCTCGAGCCGACCTCCGGCAACGTGCTGCCGCGCGAGGTCCGCGCCGCACCATGGTCGCTCGTCTTCGACGGAGCGCGCTTCGTGCAGCGTACGAGACCCGACGATGCGCTGTTCGCGTGGCGCGACGCGCAGCAGTTCCACGGCGATCATGCGGACGGCACTCTCCACGCGATCGTCCAGCACTCACGGCCGGACGCGGTCCGCATCCGCGGCCGCTGGCTCGCGATGACCGGCGGGTACGACTCGCGCGAGATCGTGGACGGCGCGAGCCATCACCAGGGGCCCTCGTTCGCACGCGGTCCTTACTTCGATCTCGGCTGGCTGATCCTGCCCGCGCCGGACGGCGGTCTCTTCTTGCTCGGGAGCGGGAGCACGACCTACCTCCGCCTCGATGCGAGCTTTGCGCGCGCCGACGCGCCGAGCGTACGCGACCGCATCGTCCGCATGTTCGTCCGCCCCCGCGCGGAGCCGCTGATGCCGCTCCGGAAAGCGCTCCTCCCCGTCGCCGCGCTCGCGCCGTTCGCCATCGTCGTCGCGCTCTTCCGTACGTCGCTCCGAGGGGCGCCGCGGCGCGGGCTCCTCGTGCTGCTCGCGATGCTCGTCGTCGCGTGGGCCGTGTGGCCGATCGTTGCGGCGTTCTGATCCGCCCGCGTCCCAAGGCCGAGCTGGCCCGCCCCGAGAACTCGACCCCCGGCCGGAGTTCGTGCAAACACTCGGTCCGTGAGGGTCGGGGCGTGCGGTTTTCGAGGGGCGCTCTTCGCGCTGCTCGCGCTGTCGTGCGCGGTCTCGTGCAAGCGCACGCCGGATCACGAGCCGCCCGGCGCGACACCGGAACCGTCCTTGTCGGTGACCCCGTTCGCGGTCGCGACACCCTCGGCGACCGTGTCGGCGGCGGCGGCTCCGGCGGCCCCCGTCGAGATCGAGGTCGCGATCGGCGGCGACGCGATCCCGCAGGTGAAGGTCCTCGCGAACGACATCGCGGACGTCTTCGAAGGCATCCCGAAGTGTTGGGCCTCGGCCGACGCACGCGTCTTCAACCTCGAGGCCCCGATCGGCGAACGCAAAGGCCTCCCCGGCGACAAGACGATCCTCGCGTTCGCGGCGCCCCCCGAGTGGTTCGGGAAGCTGTACGCCGCGTCGAAGGCCAACGCCCTCGTCGTCGCGAACAACCACAGCTGCGATCTCGGTCCGGAAGGGCTCGCCGCCACGGTCGCCGAAGCCAAGAGGGTCGGCGCGCCGATCGCAGGTGCTTCCGCGGACGATCCGTGGAAGCGCGTCGACGTCGTCGAGAAGAGCGGCCGCCGCGTCTGCATGGTCGCGTGGACGACCTTCCTCAACGACAAGGGCCGTAAGCAGAAGGGGTGCCTCGAGGGCTCCGCCGGCGCGAAGGTCGCGCGCGCCGAGCTCGGTCCGAAGGGCCTCGAGCAGATCGAGTCGGTCATGTCGTCCGAGGGCCGCTGGGAAGGCTGCGACGCGCGCATCGTCTACATCCACGGAGGCCGCGAGTACCGCGCGCAGATCCGCCCGGTGATGGAGCAGGCGCTCGCCGCGTCCCCCTACGTCGATGCGGTGGTGATCACGCATCCCCACGTGCCCGACGAAGTGACCTCGCTCACTTCACCCGCCGCGAAGAACGCGAGCGCCACCGGCGGGCGCGCGACCGGCCGCTCGGTGCCCGTCTACAAGTCGCTCGGCAACTTCGTCTCCAACCAGGGCATCGCCTGGACGCCCGGGATGAGCGTCGAGCTCCTCGAAGTCGACGGCGTCCCCGATCCGATCCGCACCGTCTGGACGCGCGTCTCCGTGATCGCCCGCCTCCACTTCGGGTGGACCGCGAGCGCGCCTCCCGGCAGCGCGCCGTCGTCGCTGAAGTACGGGTACTCTCTCGCGTTCAGCGACCGCGCACCGCCCGTCTCGATCAAGCTCCGCCCGCTCCCGAACGGCCCCGACGATCCGGTCGCGAAGAAGCTCGCGAAAGGCCCCGCGCCGTTCTCGAAGCTCCTCGACGGCAAGTGCCGCGTCGAGCCCGACGCCCCCCCCGCGTGCGACGGCCTCGAGGGCGAGTCGACCTCGACCCTCCCGACCGATGCACCCTCGGCGCCGGAGCCCGTCGCGCACCTCGAGTAACCGAGGGATGCGAGCGCCCGGGGGGACAGTCCGTTTCCAGAGCCGCATCCTGCCGAACCTTCGGAATATTGCGAAGGTTCCGCAGGTCGCGCGCGCGCGTGTGTGTTGCGCCCGCCGCCACAACCTGCGGAACTTCGCGAAGGATCCGAAAGTTCGGCAACTCGTTGCGCGCGAAACGGTGCATGCCCCCCCGCGGCAGCGGTCCCTCGAGGCCGGCAAGACGAGGCGAACGTTTGCAACGTTCGCGTTCTTGCGAACGTGTGGCCGAGAGTTCACACATCGAGCGCGTCGTCGCGAACGTTCGCAACGTTGGCGCGGCGGAGATCGCGATGAGGAGGGACGCGGCCCTGGAGCGAGCTCCGCGCGCCTCGTGTGCCCCGCGCGCGGGGCACACGCGTTCGATCCGCGGTCCGCGCGACGCGAGCGGG
>JBKJQC010000910.1:0-3594 GCA_046593995.1 Polyangiales bacterium | reverse complement strand
GCCCGCACGACTCGCTCTACCTGTTCCAGCGCTTCATCGATCTCATCGAGAACCCTGGCAAGCCCGTGCCCATGCCCAAGACCGCGCGCTGAGATCCGACAGTGTGCAGACGAGACCCTACGGTCGCGTCCCTTTTGCCCCCAGGGCCCAGGCACACACCGTGCTGCTCCTGTGTTCGTACGAACCAAAAGGAGCAAAGAGCATGGGATTCCTACCGAAAAAGTTGCTGCGTGCGCTGTGGGGCGTCCAGCAGCCGGCGACGACTCTCGCTCAGCCGCTCGATTGCGACGCCTGCGCGGTCGCCCGTCAGGCCGGCAGCGATGCGTGCTTCGAGCACCACGCCGCGCACGCTCGTCCGCACACGTACTCGATCGGTCATCAGGTCGAGTGGGGTAGCCCGTTCTCGGCGTCGAACGACCAGATGCCGATCCGGAACTCCGAATCGATCCACTCCGAGTCGATCCACTGACAATCTCGCCTCGTGAGCACGGCCGCCGATCTCGAAGGGGTCGTCGGCCGTTTCACGTTTGCAGAACGTGTGAGACGTGCGGGTGAGCTGGCGCGCACGGTGTACCTCCGTAGAGGGAACGGGGCGCTGCGCGGCTACGGCTGACGCGGAATCGGTCGAACCATGAGCGAATCCTGACAATCGGGGGGCGCGCACCTGACCGCGAACCTTCATCGTAGCCAAGCGATGAACACCGCTCCGACTCCGGGAGATCCCTCCGATCCGATCACGACGCCGATTCCCTCGGACGACGTCGTGATCACGGCCACGAAGGAAGAGACCAAGCACTACCGCGCGGAGCGGCTGTTCAACATCACGGGGATCAGCCTGATCCACGGCGGCGCGATCATCGGCCTCGTCATCGGCGCGCGCCCCGTCGACCTCGTGATCTGCGGAGCGCTCTACTTCGTGCGCATGTTCGCGATCACCGCGGGGTACCACCGGTACTTCGCGCACCGCGCGTACAAGACGTCGCGCGTCTTCCAGTTCATCCTCGCGCTCATCGGCACCACGGCGACCCAGAAGGGTCCGCTCTGGTGGGCTGCGACGCACCGGAAGCACCATCGCGAGAGCGACGGTCTGAACGACGTCCACTCCCCGGTGCAGAAGGGCTTCTGGTACTCGCACATCGGCTGGATCCTCGACGACGCCCACGAGGCGTACGAGCCGTCCGACGTGAAGGATCTCTACAAGTACCCCGAGCTCCGCTGGCTCGATCGCTACCACGTCGTGCCGGTGCTCTCGCTGATCGGCCTCACCGTCCTCTTCGGCGGGCTGCACGGGATCACGTGGTGGTACTGCGCGTCCACGATGCTCCTGATGCACGGGACCTTCACCATCAACTCGCTCTCGCATGTCTGGGGGCACCGCCGCTTCACCACGACCGACGACAGCCGCAACAACCCGTACCTCGCGATCATCACGCTCGGCGAGGGGTGGCACAACAACCACCACCGCTACATGCAGGCGGCCAACCAGGGCTTCTACTGGTGGCAGGTCGACATCAGCTACTACATCCTCAAGGCGCTCTCCTTCATCGGCATCACGTGGGAGCTCCGCAATCCTCCGCAGCGCGTGCTCGACGAGGGTCTCCAGAGCGCGGCGGCGCCGTTCGTGAAGATCACGGAGCCGACGGCGACGGGCGACCGCGCGAAGAAGCCGCGGCGCGTGGTCGAGGCGGTCTCGGTGCTCCCGCAGCTGCCGCAGCCTGCCGACGCCGAGTGAGCCCTCAGCGCTGCCGCTGCTGAGCAGTCGTCAGTCCTCAGTCCTCAGTCGTCCGAGAGCGAGAGCGACCGAGAGGTCCTCTCGCTCTTTCTCGTCTCGACCGACGACTGACGACTGTCCTGAGTCATGGAAAGAGGTTCCCGAGCAGGCGGACGAGCGCATCGCCCGACCTATTTGGGCGTCGCTTTTCGCACTGCGCCGTTCACATCGTTGTTCGTAAAGTACAGGCTGGTCCCATCCACCGCGAGCGCGTAGGGGCTCAACTCTCCGCTCGCGACCTGCGTGGGCACGCCGCCCGAGATCGCGATCTTCATGATCGTGCCGCCGGTGCTGTTGGTCCAGTAGACGTTGGTCGCGTCAACGGCGATTCCTTCGGGTTTCATCTGGGCCGAAGCGAGAGGCGTCGGCGCGCCGCCGGTGAGCGGCATCCGCATGACCGTGCCGTCGCACTCGTTGGTCCAGTAGATGTTGGTCGCATCCACCGTCAAAAAGAAAGGCTGGTTTTGCGCGGTCGCGAGCGGCGTGGCGATTCCACCGGTCTTCGCCACCTTCATGATGCGGCCTTTGCCGGGGCCCGCCGGGTTGCACGCGCCGCAGCCCATTTCTGCCCAATAGACGTTGGTGGCGTCGACGACGATGGCGGTGCGACAATCCTGCGTCGAGGTCGATTGAAGCTGCGTCGGCGTTCCACCGCCGATCGGGGCGAACGACACGTTGCCAACACCTGAGACGCTGCTCGTCCAGTAAACCTTGGTGGCATCGACGGCCACCGACTGGATGCCGATGCCCGGCGACGCGAGCGGAACAGCGCTTCCACCGGCGATCGACACCTTATCGATCGTGCCGTCGCTCGTGCTGAAGTATGCGCTCGAGCTGTCGACGGCGATGCCGGCCAAGTAGGATTGCGATGTCGCTGCGACCAGCGTCTGCGGAACGCCGCCTCCGATGCCCACCCTCATGGCGGCGCTCGCGTAGGACGCGCCAAGGTTCGCATAATTGACCCAGTAAACACTGGTGCCATCGACGGCGATGGCGGTCGGTCGGTTCTGCCCGCTCGCCAACGTCGACACCTTGGACGGCCCCCCGTCCGGCGTCGCATTGCTCGCGTCGCTCGCGTCCCTGGCACCGCCCGCATCGAAGGCGTCGGTCGCGGCGAAAGCGTCGTCGGATGCATCCTCCGATGCGTCCAACGCGCCTGAAGCATCTTCCGACGCATCCACTCCGTTGGCGCGCCCGTCGACGGTCGCATCCATGCGGGGGTGCGGCATCCCATCCGCAGCGCTATCGTTGCCCAGAGTATTCGGGTTAGCGGCGGCGTCGGTCACGACGAGGGGGGAGCTTGTTGAATGAGTGCTGCAACTTGCGGGCACCGCCCCAAAGAGGGCCATCCCCACACCTACCACTGCCCGCTGAACGACACGTGCTTCCACCACCCAACGACAAATATCTTGGACGCAGCGCTCACGCCAGCTGAAGCACGGTTACCTGAGTGGTATGCGTTGGAGCCCCCGCGGCGTGCAAGGGATCCTCACCATGCGCGGATGGGACCAGAGCGGGCGCTTCGACGAGGCCTGGGCGCTCGTCGCGGCGACCTACGAGCACGAGGTCTACGTGCTGGGGAACGTCGTCGGCATCACGCCGCACGCCGAGAAGAACGGCGAACCAAGACGTCGTCACGATGAGACCCAGCCCCTGACGACTGACGACATGCAGCGACAGGTGGACCGCAGCGTGGACCGAGGTGCTAACCTCGAGGGATGTCCGGCTCCGACGTCGTGCGCCTCACGCACCTCGCGCACGGTGCAGGGTGAGCCTGTAAAATCCGCCCCGCGGATCTCGCGCAGGTGCTGCGCGCAAGTCAC
>JBKJQC010000866.1:0-7432 GCA_046593995.1 Polyangiales bacterium | reverse complement strand
TCTTCGTGAGGCTGCGGGCGCGCGAGGAGCGCTTCGACGCGGGGACCGAGGCGAAGCTCCCCCTCCGGCGCATCCAGGAGCGCGCGCCCGAGGACACCCTGCAGCGCGTGCACGTTGCCGTGCCACTCGTGCTGCAAGAGTGCGAGCGCGAGGTCCATGTGGAGCACCGGCAGCGGGTCCATGCCCGAGAGGAAGGCCGTCGCGATCGACAGCACGTCCTCGCGGCGCGCACGGAGCGGCGGCACCTCGAGCGACCACATCGAGAAGCGCGCGACCAGATCGTCACGCAGCCTCCCTTCCGCGACGAGCGTCCGCGGATCGCGCGGCGTGGATGCGACCACGCGGACGTCGAGCTCGGAACCGTCGAGGAACGCGACGATGGCGGCCTGCAGCGCGGGTGGTGCGTCGTCGAGGCGATCGAGGAACAGCGTGCCGCCCACGGCGGAGGAGACGAGCCCCGGTCGGTCTTCGGACCCGAGGAACGAAGCGTGCGCCGTCGCGTCGGTGAGCGCGCCGCAGTGCACCGTCACGAACGAGCCGCGTCCGCTCACGAGGTGAAGCTCCTCCGCGAGCAGCCCCTTGCCGGTACCGGTCTCGCCGAAGAACAGGACCGGGTCCCGACGCGACGCGGCCCGCGCCACGTCCTCGAGCAACGCGGCGATGCGATGGCCCACCCCCGCGACTCGTTCGCTTTGCGGCGGCGCGAACACCGCCGGCGTGCGGTGGACGAGGAGGAGCAGCGATCCGACGGAGATCACGGCGCCCTCGTCGACGACCGCGCGCGTGATCCGCGTGCCGTCGACGAACGTGCCGTTGCGGCTCTGTTGATCCTCGACCCACGGGGTCGCTCCGTCTGGCAGAGTGTCGAGGCCGACGCGCGCATGGACGCGCGAGAGCTTGCGATCGCCCTCGGCGCCGAGCGTCGGGTGCTCTCGCCCGAGCGTCACCTCGGCCTGCGTCACGGCCTGGTCGAGCACGACTCGGCGACCGACACACGCAGGATCCGGGTGATGGACGACCGTCAGCGACCACACCGGCCTCACCGTCGCGCGCATCCCTCCCGCGGCGCTGGCGGTGGCCTGCTCGGTCGAGTCCATCGCTACAACGATCGCGGTGCTTTGCGGCACGGTCCAGCGATTTCAGATCTGAAACCAGGCCCCATTTCGCCGCGGCTTCCGGCGGTCGCGGCATTTCGACGAGTTTTCGCGTTCGCGGCGGTGTCGATCGGCCATGGTCGCCGTCTCACGCGCGGCCCTGCAGCGCATGTGGTGCACCGCCGTCCATCAGGGCGCGCGCGCCCCCATCGCGTTCCATCGTCATTCGTGTCGAAGCACAACGGTCAGAGGGAGGAACGAGACATGTCGAAGATGATTTCGCGAGCACGCATGGGATTCGCAGTGTTGCCGGTGATGCTCGCGGGGCTCGCGACGGGGGATGCCGTGGCCGCCGGGACGTGGCCGACCGGCGTCAGCACCGTCGAGTCGAAGGGCGGTCAGACGGTCTCCGTGAAGGGGAACCTCTCGAGCGGGAAGAAGATCGACCTCGGCTTCGCCGCGAAGTCCTCCGTGGCGTGCTGGCCCGCCACCGAGAACGAGAACTTCCGTGGCAACCACGTCTTCTACGGCACGGCGCTCCCGAAGGACTCGGTGATGACCATCACGGTCGTCCCCGACGATCCGAAGACGGACGTGAACCTCTATGCGCTGCAGATCGGCGCGACCGACTTCAGCCACATCCCGCCGGGCATCTCGAGCGCGACGACGTGCAACGCGGGCTTCGATCAGAAGACCGACTCGAACCCCGGCGTCACCGAGAAGGTCGTCCTCAACGCGACGACCAACCCGTACAACGTCATCATCGGCGTCGCCGGTCCGAAGGGCATCCTCACCGGCGGCTACACCCTGAACGTGAAGCTCGAGACGAAAGCGGCGGCGCCGACCGCGGTGCTCGTCCCGATTCCCCTCACGTCGAAGACCGGCATCACGACGATCCAGGGGAAGATCGACGGCGGCGACAAGGTCGATCTCGCGTTCGCCGCGAAGTCGTCCGTGGCCTGCTGGCCCGCGACCGAGAACCTGAACTTCGACGGGAAGCACGTCCTCTACAAGACCTCGATCCCGAAGTACTCGGACATGATCATCACGGCTACGCCGACCGACCCCAAGGTCGATCTCAGCGTCTACGCGTACATGGTCAGCGCGACCGACACGACCACCATCGTCCCGAACGTGAACTCCGCGATCACCTGCGAAGCAGGCTACGACGCGAAGGCGGACAACAACCCCGGCGTGGCCGAGACCGTGAAGGTCAACGCGCTGAACAACCCTTACACGGTGTACATCGGCGTCGCCGGCGCACGCGGTACGACGGCCGGTGCGTTCGATCTCAAGGTCGAGATCAAGCCGAAGTCCTGATCACTCGGACCCCGTCCACAGGAGAAAAACAGGGAGCCGCGGAGGCGAGGAGGCGAGAGGGAGATCCATGCGGGTCTGCCGCTCGCCTCTTCTGCGTTCACCCTGCCCTCGTCCCTCCGCCGTCGCGATCCGATTGAACACGGAGGCACGGAGGCGCGGAGGTTCGAGAAGTCTGCCGATCGCCGGTTCACCGTTCGCCTGCGATCGCCTCGGTGATGTTCTCACTGCATTCCGAGAAGACCGGGAGTCGGTGATCTCTTTGAAGAGCGAGAACGCTGTGGAGGCCGCGAGCGACGGGATGCAGAGGATGAGATCGGCAGACCTCTCATTCCTCCGCGCCTCCGTGCCTCCGTGTTCATCGGATCTGCGACGCGTGACAGCGACGAAGGCCACGAGACGCAGAGGCGACAACCGGCAGACCTCTGGGAATCTCTCCCTCTCGCCTCCTCGGCTCCCTGTGGACTCGTTCTCGCAGACGGCGATGGGCGATGAGCGAGGGTCACATGAAGTTGGCGGTGTGGAGCGTGCTCAGTGTGTCCGCTTGTGCGATCGTGAAGCCGGCGCGCTCGAGGCGCTTGATGCGCGCGTGGTGCATCGTCTCGAGCAGCGCACGGTACGCCTCGTGGCCGCGTGCGATCGCGGCGGGTGCAGCACTTCCCGCGGCGAGCACGGTGAGCGCATCCTGCAGCGGCGCGGGCACGCCCGAGACGTCGTGCAGGGTGGCCGCGCGCCTGCGCACCGCGTTCTCGAGCCGGGCGTGGAGGAGCGGATCCGCCGAGAGCGCGGCGCGCACGTGGGCCATGCCGAAGTGCACGTGCCGTGACTCGTCGTTCCGCGTGCGACGGGCGATCTCCGCGGTGCAGCGATCGGGCGCGTGCTCTTCGACGAAGCGAAGCAGATCGAGGAACGTTCCCTCGCCGAGCACGGACAGCACGAACGAGGCCTCGGTGAAGTCCTCGTACTCGAGGAGCGACAGCAACGATCGCGACGTCGTCACCGACGAGACGCCGAGGCCTCCCGTCGCGTGCTTCGACCGGACGCGCGCGCGCTTGAGGAAGACGTCGATGTGGCGCGCCTCGTCTGCGAGCTGCGTCGCGAGGAACATCGCCACCTCGGCGTAGGCCGGGTGGATGCGCGGGATGAACCGCGCAGGGACGTAGAGCGCCGAGAGCTCGTTCTCGGCGAGGAAGGTCATGATCTGCGCGACGGCAGTCTCGACCTCGGGCGCAACGCCGCCCGCTTCGTCCCACGGCACGTCGCGGGTCGCGTCCCACTGCGACGAGACCGCCTGATCGTAGAGCTGCGCTATCTCCGGCGGTGCGACGCGCTCGCGAGCGACCAGGGAAAACGGGTATCGCGGCCCGCCCGGCTCCACCTGCGCACCGCGCGGCGCGAACCCGCTGTCGGCCGAGGCCGTCTCGGGAAACGGCACCGCGCGCAGCACGTCCGCGGCGAGCACCCTGCCCTCGCGCGGGGAGAGCGTGACGTCCTCGCGCGCGCCGCGGGGGACCCCGAACGTCCCGCGCTCGATCAGATGACGGTAGCGGTCGCCGACGGGCTCGCACCCCAGATAGCCGTGACGCTCGAGCCGGCACCACGACGGCAGATCGTGGCGGACCCCGTTCGAGGACGAGAGCACGGCGAGAACGCCGCCGGGATCGAGGAGCGCGAGCGCGGGGCGGACGAGCGCGAGGAGACCGCCCCCGAGCGGCAGGTCCCCCGCGTCGATCGCCACCGCGGCCGTCTTCACGCGCTCACCAACCGCTCTGCTCGTCGAGGGCCTGGCGCAGCGACGCGTATCCCTCCTCCCGCGGCGGCAACCACTCCTTGAGGCCCTCGAGCTCGAGCAGCCGACGCGACGCCGGATCTTCCCACTTCATCGCGAAGAGCGCGCGCGAAAAGGCCTCGCGCTTCGCTGCATCGAGCGTCGGGAGCGCGTCGAACATGCAGTGATCGAAGCCCGGGGTCGTCCACAACACCTCGACCTTGGCAGGATCGACGCGCCCGGCCGCCTGCTCGATCGTCCAGACGAGATCGCCGACGACGCCGACCTGCGCGCGCCCTTCGTGGAGCGCCTTCAGGACGTCCAGCTCGCTCGTTCCGGTATCACCGTGCTTGCCGAGGTCGGTGTCGAAGGGGAGCAGCGTCACCCGCGTCAGGTCGACGCCTTCGGCCTGCAGGAAATGCAGCGGGAGGATGCGGGCCTGCGTGGAATCCCGGCTGCCGACCGCCACCGTCTTCCCGACGAGCTCCTGCAGCGAGGCGATGCCGGCGTCGCGACGGACCAGCACCTTGGCCCGGAAGTCGCGGTCGCTGTCGCGCATGCCGAGCGAGATCGACTTTCCCTCGGTGCGCCGCTGCACGCGCACGTGGGCGAGCGGCGTGTTCCACGCGAGGTCGACGTGGCCACGGAGCAACGACTCGACCTGGCGCTCGTAGTTGCTGAACAGCGCAAAATCCATCTGCACGCCCTGCGCACGGAAGTGGTCGCGGATCCCTTCCCAGATGGTCACGACCTTCGGGTCGTAGGCGACCGCGCCGAGGAGAATGGTGTCGTCGCTCATGGCGACAGCAGATAGCGCCCGCGCGGAGGCGCGTCGAGGCTGTGACCTCGCCGTCGTTCGCGAACGACGGCGCGACCACACTCGCGGGCGGGACGAAGCAAGTCACGATCGGCTACGCGCATATCTGCTCACGCGAAATCACTATCGATCATTCGATCGCTCGCGGCGCGACGATTCGGCGGCCTCGCCTCGAATTCAAAGACGACCAAGAGAACACGGAGGCACGGAGGCGCGGAGGGACGCGGAGGCCTGTGAGGTCTGCCGATCGCCGCTCGCCGCCGCGCGTGGGCCGCGCAGGACTGTCGCGTGTCGATGACGCGAGCGGACGGGAGGCGCAGCGACTCCGCAGAAGGAGCGGCGCGGCAGCACTCTGGGGATCTGCCCTCCTCTCGCCTCCGCGCCTCCGAGCCTCCGTGTTCTCTCGTTCTCGACGGACCCGGGTTCAGGTCAGCGGGGCTTGGGGCCCCTCGGGGTGACCGGCGGGGGCTCGGGGGCGGAGCCGTCCTTCACGAGCCAGCGGCGGAGGAGGCGCTCGAGGGCGGCGCCGTCGACGGGCTTCGGCAGGTAATCCGACGCGCCTGCCTCCATGCAGCGCTCTCGATCGTTCTTCAGCGCCTTGGCCGTGACCGCGATGATCGGCAGCGTGAGGAAGCGGGAATCCTTGCGGAGCTCCCGCGTCGTCTCGTAGCCGTCCATCTCGGGCATCATGACGTCCATCAGGACGGCGTCGACATCGGGGTGTCGATCGAGGATCGCGAGCGCCTCTTTGCCGTTGTCGGCGTGCGAGACCTCGATGTCGAGACCCTCGAGGATGCTGGTCATCGCGAAGATGTTCCGCGCGTCGTCGTCGACCACGAGCACGCGGCGCCCCGCGAGCGACGCCGCCGGCGAGCGACGCTGCGCGATGGCGTCCTGTTGGGACCGCGAGAGCGCGGGGTGCGGGCGGTGCATCAGCGCCGCCGTCTCGTCGAGCAGCGCCGTCGGAGAGTCGACGCTCCCCTTGGCGACGATGCTGTCGACGTGGCGGCGCAGACGCCCCTCTTCCTGCGGATCGAGATCTCGTCCGGTGTAGACGAGGATCGGCACGTCCGAGAACTCGGGCGACGCCTTCAGCTTCTCGATGAGCTCGTAGCCGTCGCTGTCCGGTAGGCCGAGATCGACGATGAGGCAGTCGAACGCCTTGCCACCGCGGAGCACCGCGTCGGCCTCCGCTGCCGTCGCGACGGCGACGACCTCGACGTCGGTGGACCCGATGAGCGAAGCGACGGCCTCGCGCTGCGCGGCGTCATCCTCCACGACGAGGAGCCGACGCACGTTTCGCTGGATGAAGGCCGAGACGTTCGCGAACACGTTGTCGAGGAGCTCGCGTGTGACCGGCTTGGTGATGAACGTGAACGCGTGGACGTTGGTCCCTCGCCGGCGCTCGTTACTGACCGTGATGACGTGCACCGGAACGTGCCGCGTCGCCGGGTTGCGCTTGAGGCGCTCGATCATCTGCCAGCCGTCGACATGGGGGAGTCGGATGTCGACCATGATGGCGTCGGGGACCAGCTCGGAGGCGAGCGCGACCCCGGTGTCACCCCGGTTCGTCACGACCGCCTTGAACCCCTTCTGCCGGGCCATGTCGAGGAGGAGCTTCGCGAACTTCGGATCGTCCTCGACGATGAGGACGACGCGGTCTCCCTTCTCGATGTCGCCGCGATCGTCCGCGATCGCCAGGGCCGTCTCGGTGGGGACGACGAGCGAGGTCGACATCGGCGTCTTGTCGCTGCGCGGCAGGTCAGAGCCCCCCTCGTAGCGCGCCGGCAGGAAGAGCGTGAAGGTGCTCCCCTTCCCGGGCGTGCTCTCGAGCTGCAGCTCGCCGCCGAGCAGCCGCGCGATCTCGCGGCTGATCGAGAGGCCGAGACCGGTGCCGCCGTACTTGCGCGCCGTCGAGCCGTCCGCTTGCTGGAACGCCTCGAAGATCAGCTTCTGCTTGTCCTTCGGGATGCCGATGCCGGTGTCGGCGACCTCGAACGCGATGACCGACGACGCCGAACGGAGCGCGGCGTTGTCGAAGTTCTGCTTGCGGTTGGCCGGCTTGATCGTGAGCCGCACGCTCCCGCGCTCGGTGAACTTCAGCGCGTTCGACATGAGGTTCTTGAGGACCTGGTGCAGGCGCTGCTCGTCCGTGTGGATGGTCGCAGGTGCGCCCTTCGCGACGTCGAGGTAGAGCTCGATCCCGCGCGGTGCGGCGAGCGGCTCGAACGTCCGACGCGTGGCCTCGGCGACGTCGATGACCGACATCGTGCGCGGCTCGACCGACATCTTCCCGGACTCGATCTTCGAGAGATCGAGGATCTCGTTGATGATCGAGAGGAGATCGACGCCGGACGCGTGGATCGTCTTCGCGTACTCGGCCTGCTTGGCCGTGAGGTTCCCGTCGGGGTTGTCGGCGAGGAGCTTCGCGAGGAT
>JBKJQC010000421.1:0-3308 GCA_046593995.1 Polyangiales bacterium | reverse complement strand
AATCGATCGTAATCATTGCGCTGACCTCTCCACGCTCTTTCACAATCTCACAAACTGCTCCCGGCGGCGGCGCGTGCGGAGCGCAGCGCTCAGAGCTTGATGAGATAACCCGCCACGACAAATGGTTGCATGACGTTTTGACCGACAGCCGGTGCTGCTGGAACGGTTGACGTCGTGAAGTCATGGTAGTGATTTGCGAACGGGTAGTCGCCGTCGGTTCTGTCAACGAATGAGCCGCCGCTCTGGAAGCCCGGGCCCTGACCCGCGCTCGACGAACCACCGGCACCGCCGATGAGGCGATAAGGAATCGACGCGCCCTTACTAGTGGAACCGACATGGGCGTGCTGTGCGAGTTCGTTTAGTTGCATGACGTGCGCTTCCTCTCCGCCGAACGCACCTAGCGCGCGCGGCTTGAGGCTGGGCCCCGTCCCCACGCCGATGACGACACGCCCTCGGAGGTCAGGGACCTTGAATGCGCTTGCCGTGCCGCCATACGCGACTCCGATTGCTTCGTAAAGTCGCTTGTACAGCGCACCGCTACCATCGTAAGGGCGGCCATCGCAATCCACCCAGCCCGCCGGCGCAACCGTTCCGGCGAACGCGATGATGGTGCCAGGCGGCACAGCTGACGTGGTCCCGTTCTCGAGCGCGACCAGGCGCGTGTCGACCTCGCTGAGCACCTCTTTCAGCTTCATCGACGAGACTTTTTGCCCCGACGCGATCCAGGACATGTCGAACGCGTGCGCGATGGCAGCAGATCCCATCAGCACGGCGACCGGCAGCAGAATCCACCGGATCGCGCTCTTCGCACGTGGCGTAATGTCGAGATCGATTTCCAGCTGGAGCTTCATGTGGGCCTCAGGGTGCGAACACGCACTCGTCGAAGTTCGTTTGATCGAACACGCACTCGATTACGCCGCCGTCGATCGCATCCGCCGAGGTGGCGTCCAGCAGTCTCGAATCGCCGACTGTGCTGTCGCGCGTATCCGCGGCGGCGCTGTCGGTCGGTGATGTCTCCTCAGCCGTCGAGTCCTCGACCAGGCTGGTGTCGCCACGCGCGTCGGTGGCACCCGTCTCTTCCGACGTGTCACTCGTGCTCGCGGTATCGTCCGCGAGGCGCCCTTCTTCCATCCCGAGCATCCCGTCACAGCCGGCGACCAATGTGGCGCACGTGACCAGCATCCAGACCCGCATCAGAACACTCCTCGGATGACGAGCCCGCCGGGGCCCACGCCGATCGCCGGCGCACGTGTGGCGCTTTTCGGCGCGTCCTTGCTTGGGGCGGTGAGCCACAGCACTGCGCCGCCAACAACCAGTGCCGCGCCGACCCCGACGATGATGGTCGCCGTCTTCGCGGAGCCAATCGCATCGTGGCGCATGTCGACATCGGCTTGCGAGTCACAGATGTCGTTCGCATCGCATTTTGCAGCGCTCCAGGACGACTTGGCGGACAGCGCGACGATCCCACCGACCCCCATCGTCACGAGCCCCGCACCCCCCACGATCAATCCGATCAGCGGCCGCGAGCTCCCGCTGTCGCTCGTCGCTGGCGCGTCGTTGGCCACCGGCGTCTTCGGGGATGTCGTGGTCGGCGGAGGTTCGCTCGGTACCTTCGGCGGTGCGGGGGCTGCGACGGGCGCCGGATCAGGCTCTTTCGCGGCCACGGGTTTTGCCTCAGGCACCGTGAGCTTGACCGTCTTCTTTTCTTTCTCTGCGAGCGTGACCTTCGTCGTGGCTTCGTCGGCGCCAGTAACGCGAACGGCAAGCACGTGCTCGCCGGGGTTTACCGTGCGCGGAGCCACGAGCGACTCGAGAGGCAGCTCGGCTCCGTCGAGGAACACTCGCGGAACCGATGACGCGGGATAGGTACTGAGCTCGACGGTGAGCTTCGGGATCCGTGCGCCTACTTGGTCGCTGAGCTTGGCGGCGTCTGCACGCGCTGCCTTGGACCCCGCTGACTCCGTGTCGCGCGGCGGGATGCGACTGATTTCGTCGCAGACTCCGAACGCTTCGACGAGCTCGCCGAGGATCTCGTGCTCGCGGGCGAGATCGAGGCCTATGATGGGCGACTTCACCAGCTTCCAAGCCGCGCGGAAACGATCGCGTGCTGTCTTGTGATCGCCGTCGCCGCGAAGCTTTCGGCCGCTCGTCACGAGCTCCTTCGCCTGCTCTTCGTCGGCGGCCGACTGCGCGAACGCAGGGCTGACGGTGGTGAGCGCCGTCACCGCCGCCAGCAGGGTAACGGCGCTGCGCAAACGCCGTGACGGGGAGAGGGTCGTCATTCTCACCAGATGTTCGTTTTGGGTGGCGCCGTCGTACTGGACGAAGGCTTGACGGCATTCGACGGCGACGTCGGAGCGGGTTTGCTCACCGTCGGCTTCGGCGCGGCCATCGGCTTCGGGGCGGCCGTCGGCTTCTGCGCGGGAGCTGTCGTCGTCTGCGGCGGCGTCGTCGTCGTCGTCGGCTCCGTCGTCGGCGGCGATGGGGTCGGCTCCGGCACAGGTTCGACCTTCGGGCGCGCGAGCGTCGTACGGGGTTCTTCGCCGACGCCAGCGCCCGCGCTCTGGAAGGTGTTCCCCGGCGCGGGCGACTTCGTCAGCATCACGGCGCCGGCTGCGGCGCCGAGTACCAACAGCACGGCGGCGATCGGCATCGCCAGCGAGCGCTTCATCGGGACGGCCCCGACCTCCGCAGGCGGCGGAATGACCACGGCGACGCTCGATAGGCCTCCCGTCGTATGCGCGACCGGACGGGCGTTACTCGGAAGCGCCGCGACCTGCGTCGCAGCCACGACGATGCCCGGGTCTTGCTCCATTCGCTGCGTCGTCGGCGGCGCCGCATCACCACCGACGATGCTGCGAATCGTCGCGACGGATTGAGCCGCGCGCGGCCCACCAAAGCGACCGATCATTTCGGCCAGCGTCGCAACATTTGGACAGCGCTGCGTCCGGTCCTTCTGCAGGAGCGCATCGATAGCAGCGGCGAGCCGGGGCGGGACGTCTGGCCGAAGTCGTGTGATCGGTACCGCCGGCACGGTCATGACTTGCATCACGAGCTGCGGGAGCGTGTCCGCGTTGAACGGTTGCGAGCCGGTCAGGAGCTCGAAGAGCACAACGCCCAGCGCCCACATGTCCGCGCGTGCGTCGACATCCTTCGCGGACTGCATTTGCTCCGGCGACATGTACAGCGCCGAACCCATCATCGCCGCGACCTGCGTGAGCCCACCCGTCGGCGCAGTGGCGTCGTTCATCTTTGCGATGCCGAAATCGAGCACCTTGATCAAGGTGCTCGATTTCGGCATCGCAAAG
>JBKJQC010000832.1:0-2819 GCA_046593995.1 Polyangiales bacterium | reverse complement strand
GATCGCCGTACGGCTCGAGACCTTCGTGCGCGCGCACCCCGACCAGTGGCTCTGGTTGCATCGTCGGTGGAAGACCCGACCGAACGACGTGGCTGTCTATGCTCCGATCGCGTGAGTGATCACGGCGCGCAGGTGCCGCGCGTGCACTTCATCCCGGGCGGGCAGTCCGACGGGCCGTTGCACTCGATGGTCGGCGGCGTGTACGTCGCCGAGGCGCTGACCGAGATCCCGATTCCGCCCTGCTGCTGCTGCGGTCCGCCCGGCATCTCGATGATGTTGGTGTCGACGCAGAACGCGCCGATCGCGGTGCCGTCGTTGTTGCTCGGCGGGATCTTGCGGAGCGCGATCGCGGGGCAGCCCGCCGCGGCGGCGCTCTCGACGACCTTCACGCGGAAGCGCCCCCAGTTGCCGTTGGCCTTCGTCGGGATGCGAAAGATCCCGAGCGCGCGCCACGCGAGCGGTCCGCCCTGATAGGTGCAGTCCAGCTTGGTCTGGATGATGTCCTGGCAGTCGACGTCGTAGACGGGCACGTCGGTCTTCGCCCGCTTGGCGCCGCGCGTCCCCTCGTAGTTGACCGTCAGTCCACCACCGCAAGCGGCAGCGGCCGCCGAGGCCACGAGCGCGAGACAGACCACGGCGAGACCACGGGGGAAGCTCTTCATCCTGCCCCGTTCGCACGGTCTCCGCGCGGCGGGAAGAGGTGGAACCGCGCGTGCGGGCTCGGGGCGCGGGCTCGGGCGTTGCCACGGCCGCGCGGTAGGGCCATGAATCCGGCACCATGGCCAAGCTCCCCCCCGTCTACGTCGTCGCCGCTCGCCGCACGCCCATCGGCGCATACCTCGGGACCCTCGCCGACGTCCCCGCAGCCCGGCTCGGTGCGGCTGCGATCCAGTCGGTGCTCGCTGACTCGAAGGTCCCCGTCGACGCCGTGACGCAGTGTTACATGGGCAACGTGCTGTCCGCCGGCATCGGCCAGGCGCCCGCGCGTCAGGCCGCGCGCCACGCGGGTCTGAGCGACGCGACCGGCTGCATCACCGTCGGCAAGGTGTGCGGCTCCGGGCTCGAGGCGATCATCCTCGCGTCGCGCGCCATCGCGCTCGGCGACGCCGACGTGATCGTCGCGGGCGGCATGGAGTCGATGTCGAACGTGCCGTACTACCTTCCGAAGGCGCGCACCGGCTATCGCATGGGCCACGCACAGCTCGTCGACGGCATGATCCACGACGGGCTGTGGGATCCCTACAAGGACTTCCACATGGGGAACGCCGGCGAGCTCTGCGCGAAGAAGTACGAGTTCACGCGCGAGGCGCAGGACGACTACGCGAAGGAGTCGTTCCGCCGCGCGCTCGCCGCGCAGAGCGAGCGGAAGTTCGAGGCCGAGATCGTGTCGGTCGCCGTCCCGCAGCGGAAGGGCGATCCGGTCCAGGTGCGCGAGGACGAGGGCCCGAAGAAGGGCGATCCGTCGAAGATCTCCGGGCTGAAGCCCGCGTTCGACAAGGCCGGGACGATCACCGCCGCCAATGCCTCGTCGATCAACGACGGCGCCGCCGCGGTGATGCTCGCGAGCGCAGCCGCCGTGAAGGAGCACAACCTCACCCCGATCGCCCGCATCGTCGGCTACGGCGGGGCGGCGCAGGCTCCCGAGTGGTTCACGACCGCCCCCGGCCTCGCCGTGAAGGACGCGTCGAAGCGCTCCGGCGTCGCCGTGAAGGACATCGACCTCTTCGAGGTCAACGAGGCCTTCGCGGTCGTCGCCATGGCCGCGCTGAAGGACTGCGAGCTCGACGCCGCGAAGGTGAACGTGCACGGCGGCGCGATCGCCCTCGGCCACCCGATCGGCGCGAGCGGCGCGCGCATCTTCGTGACCCTCGTCCACGCCCTGCGTCAGCGGAACGCGAAGCTCGGGCTGGCGACGCTGTGCATCGGCGGCGGCGAGGCCAATGCGGTGATCGTCGAGCGTCTGTAGGTCGGTCTACGGTCTGCGGTCTACGGTCGGGCGGGTCCTCGCTGCTCTTCTCCGCTTCGGTCGATGGGTCGATGGGTCGATGGGTCGATGAAGACGAGAGCGAAAGCCCCGAGGCGTCCCCGGAACAAACGCTCGGGGGTCTCGGCTGACGACTGAGGCGCGCCAGCGGCGTGTCGACCGATCGACCGATCGACCGATCGACCCATCGACCTCTCCAGACCCCCCGCGGAGCGACCGTAGACCGCGAACCGTAGACCGTGAGCCGACGAAAGCGCGGCCGTACGCAACGTGTGAAACCTTCCACCGACAAACGGCGTTCTTAAGGGCACACTAGGAACTCGGATGTTTGCCATCCTCGCGCTCGCCCTCGTCGGAGGGCTCGTCCTCAACGTGATGCCCTGCGTCTTGCCGGTGCTCGCCTTGAAGGCGTTCCACGCCATCGAGCACAGCAAGCACGACATGCGGATGCGCCGCATGCACGGGTGGGCGTACACCGCGGGCACCGTCAGCCTCTTCGTCCTGCTCGCCGTCGTCGTGTTGATCGTGAAGACGTCGGGCAAGCGGCTCGGCTGGGGGATGCAGTTCCAGCACCCGCCGTTCGTCGCGATCATGACGGCGATCATCTTCGCCTTTGCGCTCAACGCCCTCGGCGTCTTCGAGATCCTCGTCTCCGCCCAGGGCAAAGAGGGGGAGCAAGACAAGCTCTGGGGCTCGGTCGTCAACGGATGGTTCGCGGCCATCATGGCGACGCCCTGCTCCGCCCCGTTCCTCGGCACCGCCGCCGCGTTCGCGCTCGCGGCCGAGACGCCCGGTTGGAAGACGCTGCTCGTCTTCGCCACGATTGGCCTCGGGC
>JBKJQC010001088.1:0-2889 GCA_046593995.1 Polyangiales bacterium | reverse complement strand
GATCACGATGTTGGGCGCGCCCGCGCGACGGGCGTGTGGGCGCGGGCCGAGGCGCGACACGAGGAGCGCCAGCACGAGCACCACGGCGCTCCCAGCGATCACGACGGCGTGACGGCGCACGCGCGAGACCACGTCGCGCGGTACCGTCCACGCGGCGTGCGCGAGCGCCACCACTGCGAGCACCCCCGCCGGGCCGAGCACGTCCGTGATCAGCACCTGCAGGGTGCGCGTGAGCGCCGCGCCCGTGCCGTTCCTCAGATAGAGCACGTCCGCATAGAGCTGCGGCATGCGCGCGATCCCCCACGCGAGAACCGCCGCGTGGAACGACGCGACGAGGATCACGCGCGCGAAGGTCCGCGTCACGTACCCGTCGAGCCCACCACGATGCGCGCGACGCAGCGCCACGGCGAGCTCCGCCGCGATGCCGATGGCGGCGCCGAGCGCGATCGACGTCGCGACGAGGGCCGTCGTGAGCGCGCGCACGTCGGCCGAGAAGTGACGCCTCGCGAGGTCGATGATCGGAGACGCGCGCACCCCGAGCACGCGATCGTCGTCACCGCCGCTGAACGCCCACGCGGTCGCGGAGAGGACCCAGACCGCCCCGATGGCGGGCCCGGAGAGCAGCGCCTCGCCCCAGCGCAGAACCGCTCGACGAGCGGGCGTCTCGGGCGTCTCCACGTGCGCCGTCTACCGCGCGTCGCCCGGCGCCACCAGAGGCGGGCGCGTTCGCGCATCGAACGCGTCGCGTTGCATGCCTACCGTCGCGCCCGTGCGATAGCATTCTCTGCCCACCCGAGACGCACCCGACACCGAGATGGAGAGACGATGCCGCAGATCGAGCTGAAGCGTCCCGATGGCCAGACCGCACACGGCTATCTCGCCGAGCCCTCCGGAGCCCCGCGCGGGAACGTGGTGGTGATCCAGGAGTGGTGGGGCCTCACCGACCAGATCCGCGGGGTGTGCGATCGCCTCGCGGCGGACGGGTTCCGCGCGCTCGCGCCCGATCTCTACGACGGTGAGCTCGCGAAGAACGCCGACGAGGCCGGCGCGAAGATGGGCGCGCTCGACTTCGGCAAGGCGGTCTCGCAGTACATCCGCGGCAGCGCGCAGCACCTCGCCGGCATGCCCGCCGCGGAGCGGAAGAACCAGGTCACGGTGCTCGGGTTCTGCATGGGCGGCGCGCTGACGCTGCTCGCCGCCGCGAACGTCCCGGAGATCGCCTCCGCGGTGTGCTTCTACGGGATCCCTCCGGAGCAGTTCCTCGATCCGAGCACCATCAAGATCCCGCTCCTCGCGCACTTCGCGAAGCTCGACGACTGGTGCACGCCACAGCGCGTCGATCAGCTCGAGCGGAAGCTGACCGAAGGGAACGTCCCGTTCACCCTCCACCGCTACGACGCGCAGCACGCGTTCATGAACGAGAACCGGCCCGAGGTGCACGATCCGAAGAACGCGGAGGTGGCCTGGGAACGGACGCGCGCGTTCCTCGCGAGCCAGCACGACTGAGCCACGCTCCCGGAGTGCGGGGTCGGATCGTCGAGCTCCGCGCGATCATGTGTCCGCTCGCGCATCGATCTAGACGTGAGCGAACCCAGAATCTCCAATGACGTGCTGCCCCGGTCCTCGCTGACGATCGTCGGCGTGCCGACCGGAGGGCGAGAATCCCTTCGTACGAGCACACCGAGCCGCCGCGCGAGCCGCTGGTCGGATGGCATCGAGATCGAGGACGACGACATCCTCGAGATCCACGGTCCGTCGCTCGTCGAGTCGGTCACCGATCGGGTAGAGCGCTCGAACGAACGGAAGAAGAAGCCCGTCCCGCCGCCGCTGCCTCGTTGAGTCTACGGTTCGCGGTCTACGGCTCACGGTCGAGAGCCGAGAGTCGGCCCGTGCTGCTGCCTCCGCGACGGCTGTGAGCAGACGTGCCGAGCACGCGTGCTACCGTCGTTCGCCATGCGTCCCGTCTTCGCCGATCCGAAGACCGACTTCGTCTTCAAGAGGCTCTTCGGCACCGAAGAGCACAGAGATCTGCTCGTCGGCCTGCTCGACGCGCTGCTCGGGCTCGACGAGGCGCATCGCATCGTCGACCTCGTCTTTCTCCGGGAGGAGCAGCGCCCGCACGTCGCCGAGATGAAGCACTCGATCGTCGACGTGAAGTGTCGCGATGCGACCGGCACCTCGTACGTCGTCGAGATGCAGGTGCTCAACGTCGAGGGGTTCGAGAAGCGCGTCGTCTACAACGCGAGCAAGGCGTACGTGAGCCAGCTCGGTCGCGCCGCGGCGTACCCGACGCTCGACGACGTCGTCGCGGTGTCGATCTGTGACTTCGTCCTCTTCGAGGCACGCGAAGGCGAGCCGCTCGTTCCGCTCGTGAGCCGCTGGCGCATGCAGGAGCGCGGAGGACGGCTCGGGCTCTCGCAGGTGCGCTACGTGTTCGTCGAGCTGCCGAAGTTGCCCGACGATCGACCTCCCGAGGGCGTCCTCGAAGAGTGGGCGTGGTTCTTCAGAAACGCCGAGAAGCTTCAAGCCGTACCGACGACGCTGAAGAGCGAGGTGCCGCGCAAGGCGCTCGAAGCGGCGCGCACCGCGAGCTTCAGCGAGGAGGAATGGGAAGCCTACGATCGCGCGCGCATCGCGGAGCAGGACGCGCGCGGCGCGCTCTCACTCGCCGAAAAGCTCGGGCGCGCGGAAGGCCGAGCGGAGGGACGAACGGAGGGACGAACGGAGGGACGAACGGAAGGCCGAACGGAAGGGCTGCGCGACGGTAAGACCGAGGGTCTGCGCGAGGCCGTGTACGATCTGTGCGACGTGCTCGGCATCGCGCTCGAGGCTGAGCGCCGCGCGCGTATCGGGGGGCTCGACGAGCAGGGGCTCACGGCGCTGCGCGAC
>JBKJQC010001044.1:0-7804 GCA_046593995.1 Polyangiales bacterium | reverse complement strand
CGACCTGTTGATGCAGGACGGCCACGTCCAGTACATTGCGGTCAGCGACAATCACGCGCCCACCACGCTCGAGGAACGCTGGCTCCATGGGCGCGTGATTGTCGCTGACCGCAATGTACTGGACGTGGCCGTCCTGCATCAACAGGTCGATGTCGACCTCTTCACCAGCGAGGTACTCCTCGACGACGAGATCCGCGTTGCGCCAAAACGCGCGTATGGGGTCAACCGCCACGGCGTGCTCGTACCAGCGGACGTAATCCTGAAGTGCGCGCAGATCCTCGAGCCGGCGCACGAACACGCTGCCGCCGCCGAACCGCGGCTTCGCGACGACAGGGAATCTGAGGCCGGCAGCGGCAAGTGCGTCGGCAGTCACCGCCTCGCCGCGCCCGATCCGCATCGATGCCGGCGCCGGCAATCCGGCCGCGCGGCAGCGCGCCCTGAACATCGCTTTGTCCTGGACCAGCTCGGCGACCTCCGGTGCGATGCCGCTGCAGTCGAACTGACGGGCGGCGTGCGCGGTGAGTACCACGCTGTACTCGTCGTACGTGAAGACCGCGTCGGGCGGCGTACCGTCGAAGCGACGGCGGAGCGCCGCAAGCGCGTCACCGCTGGGACGCACCGGATCGGCGAGGATCATTTCGTCCACGAGCGGGGTCGCCCAGTTCGGCTTGTCGTTGACGCAGACGATCCGCGCGAGTCCGAGCGCGCGAAGCCGCTCGAGGACCGGGCGACGCTTCACGCCACCGGTGCCGATGAGAACGAGGGTCGCCTGGCTGATCCGTTCGTGCATCTCGAGCCTCCTCGTCACCTTCGGCTCTTCGGGGCCGAACCGTCACGGAAGTTGGCAGGGTTCACGGCGTGCCGACGGCACAACCGATAGAAGCTCTCGCGTTCGAGCTCTGCGTGCTCGGCTGCCGCCGTGACGCTGCCGCCGAACCGCTCCAACAGCGCTTCGAGGTATCGCCGTACGCCGTCGGTTCGAACGCGATCGAGCGCCTCGCGGTAGGTCAGCGAGGCGAGATCGACGGACGCCTCGGAGCGCGGCGCCACTTCCCACGCCACGACTTCGCGAGGAAGAGCGGCGACGTCGACGACATCTCCCTGCGCGAGGAGCGCGGCACGCTCGAGTGCACCACGCAGCTCCCGAACGTTGCCCGGCCACGGGTACGCACGCACAGCATCCAGCGCAGCCGCGCTGACGCGGGTGCCGGGTGGCAAGAGCTGCTCGACGAGGAGCGGGACGTCATCGACTCGATCGCGCAGCGGCGGCACCTCGAGCACGCAGGGGTTCAAGTGATCATGGAGCTCGGACCGAAAGAGCCCGTGATGGACGAGAGACGGCAGATCGCCGTGCGTGGAAGCGATCAGCCGTACGTCTACGGGGCGCTCGCGCGCTTCGCCGACGCGACGGACGACGTGAGCGTCGAGCACGCGGGCCAGCTTCGCTTGCGCAGCGCGGCGCAGTGACGCGATCTCTCGGACGAACAGCGTCCCGCGGTGCGCTTGCTCGATCGCGCCCGGACTCGACACCGCAGCGTCGGGGAAGACGCCTTTCGCATAGCCGACGAGCACGGCATCGGCGAGCGATGGCGGCGTCGCCGAGCAGTCGAGGACGACGAAGGGCGCCGCGGCGCGCGCGCTCGCGGCATGGATCGCGCGCGCCAGCATCTCCTTGCCCGTGCCGCGCTCGCCAACGATGAGCACGGTCGCGTTGCTCGGAGCGAGAAGCTCGGCTTTGCCCAGGACGTCCTGCATAGCCGACGAGCGGCCCGGCACACCGAACCTCATCGCTCGTCTCGCGGCGAGCAGTCTGTGCATGCGCCGATCGTCACTGCACGACGACCTTGCTCTTGAACATCCCCATCCCGCACTGAAACGTGAGGGTCCGCGCCTCGCCCGACGGCACGACGACCGCGACGGGCTTGTTGAGCGGCAGCGGCTTCGTGAGCTTCAGCTCCGGGAACACGACCTCCGTCGCGCACGTCGCATCCGAGGTCCGCGTAAACACGAGCGATGCGCTCTCCCCCTTTTTGATGATGACCTCCGAGGGACGGAAGCCCTCGTCTCCGACGGCGATCGCGATCGCGCGACCCTCGATGGAGGGCGCTGGAGCGGCAGACACGACCGAGCTGGATGCCGGGGATGCGGGCGTCGACGCGGTCTCTGACTTCTTCTCGCAGCCCGAGACGACGAGTGCTGCAGCGGTGATGAGAACGATGGGCTTCATGATGCTTGCTCCGTACGGTGTTGAGATGGTTGAGATGGCCAGACGACACGCCGGGCGGCTGGACGCGTGACGAGATAGAGGACGGTGCCGCCGATCGCGGCGAGGGCACCGAGGGACAGCGCGCCGAAGAACACGAATCTCGGGAGCGACACGTAGATGGTCGAGACGAGCGTCGTCGCGATGACCGCCCATCCGATGGCCTGGATGGTGGAGAACGCGCTGAGGCGCCGGAGCCGCCCGCGATCGAGCGGCGCGAGGCGCTCCCACAGGACCTGCTCGTTACGCCAGTAGGTGTAGATGACCGGAATGATCTCGAGCGTGAGGAACGCCGACGTGATCAGGCCCCCGATCATCGGCACGGCGATGCGCTTCATCACGTCCGCGCCGGAGCCCGTTGCCCAGAGCAGCGGAATGAGGCCGAGCAACATCGTGGAGACCGTCATCAGCTTCGGCCGCACTCGAAGGACCGTGCCCTCCATGTGCGCCCAGATGATGTCGTCGAGATCGCGAATCTTGCCAGCGGCCTTCCGCCGCTCGTAGGCGTGATCGATGTAGACGATCATCACGATGCCTGTCTGCGTGGCGAGGCCGACGAGCGCGATGACGCCAACCCAGACTGCCGTGGAGACGCGATAGTCGAGGAGCCACAGCAGCCACACACTGCCGACCAGCGCGAACGGGATCGACAAGAAGATGATGAGCACCTCGACGATGTTTTGGAACTGGAACCACAGGAGCAGGGCGACCAGCGCGAGCGTCACCGGGATCACGATCTTCATCCGCGCAACCATCTCCTGGAGCAGCTCGTATTGACCGGCCCACCTCAGAAACGTGCCGGCGGGAAGCGGAAGATCTCCGCGCGCCCTCGCTTGCTCGACAGCGGCCTTCGCATCGCCGACGTAACCGCCGATGTCACGCTGCGCGGTGTCGATGTCGACGTAGACGTAGCCCACCAACATTCCGTCCTCGTCGCGCACCATCGGCGGCCCGGAGACGATCTTGATGTCCGCGAGCTGTCCCAGCGGCACGTAGGTCACGCCTGCGCCGCCGGCGGGCGGGAGCGCGCTCATCGGGCTCGGTGCTGCGAAACCTCCGGTCATCGCGCCCGGCGGCGAGGGCATCGGCAGCGGACTGAGCCCCATCGCGTTCATGCCCGGCACGTCGCTCGTGGGCGCATTGGCATTCGCACCGGGCGGCGACGGCATGCCGCCGGGCTCCGACGCGCCTCCTCCCATACCGCCCATCGCCTGCGCGAGGAGCCAGCGATCGTCCGTCGGTTGTTCGAGCAGGAGTGACCCCTGCTTTCCCTCCATACCCATGCCACCGCTCGCCCCGCCTCCGCCTCCGCCGAACGCCGGCACCAGGACGCGCCGCAATTTCTCGACGTCGCCGCGGACGTCCTGCGGATAGCGAACATTGATCGAGAAGCGAGCCCGCCCCTCGATCGTGGTGCTCACGACCGCGCCTCCGATGGCAGCCTCGATCGTTCGCTCGACGTCTCCGACGGTCAGCCCGTACCGCGCGAGCGCGTCGCGCTGCGGCACGATGTCGACGTAGAGTCCGCCCTGGTTGCGCTCGTAGATGACGCTGCGTGTGCCGAGGACGGGCGCGAGGATCCGTTCGAGCGCGATGCCGATCTTCTCGATCTCATCGAGGTTGGTTCCCTGGATCTTGATACCGATCGGCGTGCGAATGCCGGTGGACTGCATGTCGATACGCGTCTTGATCGGCATCGTGAATGCGTTCGTCCACCCGGGGAACTGCATGGCGCGATTCATCTCGGTGGTGAGCTCTTCCCACCGAATCGGTCGCTCCTCGGGCCAGATGGGCGACAGAACACGCTTCGTCCATCGCGGCGCCCAGCTCGAGTACCAACGCTTCTGCTGGACCCTCCGCCAGTCGCGCTCAGGCTTCAGCCGAACGGTTGTCTCGACCATGGTGATCGGCGCGGGATCGGTCGGGGTCTCGGCGCGGCCAATCTTCCCGAACACCGACGCAACCTCCGGAAAGCTCCGGAGGACGCGGTCCTGAGCCTGCAGCTGCCGCTTTCCCTCTTCGATGGAGATGTTCGGCATCGTCAGCGGCATGTAGAGGATGTCGCCCTCGTTGAGCGGCGGCATGAACTCGTGGCCGAGCTTGCGGTAGAGCGGGATCGCCGAGATCAGCGCGAGGAGCCCGATCGCGATCGTCGACTTCGGCTTGCGCAACGCGACGTAAACGAACGGCTTGTAGACCGCGATGATCGCGCGCGAGATCGGATGCCGATGCTCGGGGTAGATCTTCCCGCGGATGAGAAGGTCACGCATCGCCGGCGCGAAGGTGATCGAGAGGATCGCCGAAGCGAGCATCACGAAGGTCTTCGTGTAGGCCATCGGCTTGAACAGTCGGCCGGCCTGTCCGGTCAACGTGAAGACCGGGAGGAAGGCGACCGCGATGATGAGGAGCGAGAAGAAGATCGCGGGACTGACCTCCCTTGCGGCCTCTGCCAGCAGACGGTGTCGGTCCTCTTCGGTGTGAGGTCGCTCGAGCTTCTTGTGCGAGGCCTCGATCATGACGATCTCGGCATCGACCGTGGCGCCGATGGCGATCGCGATCCCCCCGAGGCTCATGATCGTCGACGGGATGTCCAGCAGGTACATCGGGATGAACGACAGAGCGACGGCGAGAGGCAGCGACAGGATCGGCAGTAGCGAGCTGCGGATGTGCAGGAGAAAGAGGGAGATGACGATGCTGACGACGATGATCTCCTCGATCAGCGCCCCCCTGAGCGTCGCGATCGATCGCTCGATCAGGTCAGAGCGGTCGTAGGCGATCTCGACCTCGACCCCGGGAGGGAGGCTCGGCTTGAGCTCGGTGAGCTTCGCCTTCACGCGATCGATGACGTCCTGCGCGTTCTGGCCGTACCGCATGACGACGATTCCGCCGACGGCCTCCCCGTCACCATTCCATTCGAGGAGGCCTCGACGGATCTCGGGTCCGAACCGCACGCTCCCGACATCTCCGATTCGAACGGGCGTGCCCGATGGGCCGGATGCTCTGAGAGTGATTTTCTCGACATCGCCGAGGTTCTGCACGTACCCGCGGCCGCGCACGTAGTACTCGCGTCCGGACATCTCGATGACGCGGCCACCGACGTCGTTGTTCGAATCGCGAATCGCGGCGGCTACGTCCTGCAGCGAGAGCCCGAAGGCTTTCAAACGCTGTGGATCGACCGTGACTTGATATTGCTTCTGGTAGCCGCCGACGCTCGCGACCTCCGAAACGCCGTCAACGCTTCCGAGTGCGTACCGCAGCGTGAAGTCCTGGAACGTGCGCAGCTCGTCGAGGCCGGTCTTGCCGCTCTTGTCGACGAGCGCGTACTGGAACACCCAGCCCACGCCAGTCGCATCAGGGCCAATCCGCGGATCGGTGCCGACCGGCAGGCGGCCGCGCATCCCGCTCATGTATTCGAGCACTCGGCTGCGTGCCCAGTAGATGTCGGTGCCCTCCTCGAACACGACGTAGACGAACGACATGCCGAACATCGAGAAGCCACGAACGTCGGTCACATGGGGCGCCGCGATGAGTGACGAGACGATCGGGTAGGTGACCTGGTCCTCGACGAGCGTCGGACTGCGTCCCATCCACTCGGTGAACACGATCACCTGCGGGTCGGTCAGATCGGGGATCGCGTCGAGCTTCACCCGACGTACGGACCACACGGCGGCAAGCGTCGCGAACGCAACGGCCAGGATCACGACCAGCCGGTTGCGCGTGCAGAACTCGATCAAGCGGGTAACCATCGGCGCCTCCCTACTTCCACGGCTTTGCGATGGCGGCCTTGCAGTCCTCGACCATCGTTCCCATGCCGGCGTGCTGCACTTCGCAGCTCCGACACTGCTGGTACTTCGCGGGGAACTTCGTTGTGTCGAACTGCGAGTCGCAAGAAGAACCACCCCCGACGGAAGGCGACGCGGCGGCACCGCCCGACGCGGGGGCCTCGATCGCCGCGCGGAGGCGACTCTCGGAATCGAGGAGGAAGTTTCCGGTGGTGACGACGATCTCGCCCTCGGCAACGCCGGCCGTGATCTCGACTTTCTCGTCTGTACGCAGCCCTACGACCACGCGCCGAGGCTCGAAGCGACCGCCGCTCTTGTCGACGAAGACGTATTGCACTTCGCCGGTGTCGACGAGCGCCTCACGCGGGATGACGACGCTGTGCGCTGCCGGAAGCGTCAGCGCGACGTTCCCGAACATGCCCGGTCGGAGGTCCAGATCTTTGTTCTCGAACTCGAGCCGGACTTTCCCAGTGCGCGTCGCGCCATCGATCGTCGGGTACACGAACTTCACCACGCCGGGGAACGCGCGGCCGGGGAAGGCCAGCATGGTCAGCTGCGCCGATTGTCCGAGCTTCACGCGCGGCAGCTCGCGCTCGTAGATGTCGACGAGCACCCACACGCGCGAGAGATCCGCAATCGTGAAAAGGCTCGTGCCGGCTTGGAAGTACAGCCCCTGCACCGCGGTCTTCTCGAGAATGAAGCCGGTCGCCGGCGCGTAGAGTCCGACGGTTTTCTTCGGCTGGCCGCTCTTCAGGATCGCGTCGATCTCACCCCTGGCGACGCCGAGCAGCTCGAGCCGCTTGCGTGCGGCGAGCGCGAGGCCCGTCGATGCGCCGCCGCCGCCGCCATCAACGATTGGCTCGAACCCACGCGCCGTCAGAAGCTCTTGCTCCGCGAGGAAGACTTCGGGGCTGTACACCGCGGCGAGGAGCTCGCCGTGCCTGATCTTTTTTCCGGTCTCTTCGACGACCAGTTTCTCGATCCAGCCCGCATACCGGGTGGTAATCCTTGCGAGGCCCGTTTCGGGCGCGGTGACGAAGCCAATCGTGCGGAGCTCGGGAGCGAGCGCCTCGCGCGTCGCACGCGCGGTCTTCATGCCGATCAGCTGCACGCGGTCGAGCGTCAGATCGATGGGTACGAGCCCGGGCACTGCCGCGTCGTGGCCGGCCGCGCCCGAAGTCTCCGCGCCCGCGTCCACCCTCGCGCGTGGCTCGAACGTCATCTTGCAGATCGGGCATCGATCGTTCGCTGACGGCCCGGTCTCGTCCGGGTGCATCGGGCATAGAAACGGATCGCTCGGTTCGTGGCGGTGTCCCGCGTGCGATGCACCGGCACCGGCATCTGCCTTCGGGGAAGAGTCCCGCTTCACGAGATCCATTCCGCAGATCGGGCACTCGCCGGGCCGATCGGAGATCACCGACGGATGCATCGGGCACGTCCACACCTCGCGAGCCTCGCCGGCGGACGTCTTCTCGATGAGACCGAAGCCGTGGACGACCGACGTTGCGGCAATCACGGCCATCAACACCACGAGTGCCCATCGAATCAGCGCCATCAGCCGCCAGCCGGGCGGCGGAGGCTCCTTGCCCTCGGGGATCACGTCGTCCGGATGGGGAGGCGTGCCTTGCTGCGGCTCTTCAGCTGCGAGCCGCTCCGTTGGCGACGTCTCCGCCGACGGGGTACCGCCGCTCCCGCTTTTCAGCTCGTCGTCGTTGGTGGTCACGGCTTTCCCTTCTTGTCCGTCGCCGTCGCGAGCGGT
>JBKJQC010001026.1:0-4096 GCA_046593995.1 Polyangiales bacterium | reverse complement strand
CTTCCCGCCGCTCCGGGTCGTCGCGTCCGCTCCCTCGCACGCCTCCCGGTCGGGGCTGACCCTGTTCCCGGTGAGCCGCTTCAAGGGGAACGTCGTCGATCGTTGGGGGTACGTGATCGCCGTCGACGCTGCCGGCGAGGTGGTGTGGTACGCGGCGACCTATACGACGCTCGCGGACGTCCAGCGCGGCGCACGAGGTCAGATCCGCTACGTGTTCGACGAGCGCGGCATCGCCGAGATCACGCCGCTCGGGAAGCTCGAACGCGCCCTCCTCGCCCAAGGGCCGAAGCGTGAGCCGGTCGTCGCCGGGTTCGTCCCTGTCGCGGTCGACACGCTCCACCACGACGTCGTCGACCTACCGAACGGCCACTGGCTCACGCTCGCGACCGAGCGCCGGACGATCACCCCGGCCGAGTGCCCGAGCTACGACAAGTCCTACGACGTCATCGCGGACGTCGTCGTCGAGCTCGAGCCTACGACGGGCAAGGTGGTCTCGAAGGTCTCGATGTTCGATCTGCTCGACCCGTGCCGACGCGTCGACGCCGCGTTCAAGAGTCTCTTCTGGGCCGCGGTCTACGGCGTCGGCTCCGCCGATTGGACGCACGCGAACTCGGTCTTCTACGACCAGAAGCGCAACGCGGTGCTCGTCTCCCTGCGCCACTCCGACTGGGTCGTCGCCTATCGGTACGCCGGAGACGCTGCGGGCGCCGCGGGCTCGATGCTGTTCCGCTTCGGCCCCGAGGGGGATCTCGCGCTCGAGGGTGACGGCGCGCTCCCGTATCACCAGCACGCCGCGAGGATCCTGCCCGACGGCCACCTGAGCCTCTTCGACAACGGCACCGCTCGCCCCGGCACCGACGACACGAAGATCGATCTCCTCCCGGCGAGCCGCGGCGTCGAATACGAGCTCTCGACGACCGGCGATCCGTCGACGTGGAAGGCCAAGCAGGTCTGGCAATTCGGTCAGGGGGAGGTCCGTCTCGTCGATATGTCGATCGGCGCGCCGGTGAACGTCCCCTACTATTCTCCCGTGGTCGGCGACTCCGTCCACACGCCCGACGGCACGGTGCTCATCACGCAGGGAGCATTGTTGTCGCCCGCGAACGGCTTCCTCCTCGATCCGGCCGTGAAGAAGTCTGCGCGTATCGTCGAGGTCGAGCGGACCGGGGCGCCGAACGTGGTCTTCGATCTGCGCATCGAGGATCCGGCCGCATCGGGCTTCACCAGCTACCTCGTGTACCGCGCGGCGCGGGTCCCTACGCTCTACCCGCCCGGCGGCGTGACGGCGAAGGTCACGATTCCCTGATCGAAGGTCAGCGGGACCACACGCGGTCGGGGGGATGACGCGGGCGCACGAATGATCTGGCGCCCGGTTCGTCTCACGTGTGGAGTCCCGTCCCTACCCGGAGAACTGCTCGATGAAGAAGAACGCCGTCGCATTGCTCTGCCTGCTGTCGCTCGCTTCGTCCGCGTGCGTGGTCACCACGACGACCCGCGACGTCGGCAGCGTCGCCGCGGACGGCTCCGTCTATCTGGGCTGGCACCTCATCGCGCGCGACAACAAGTCGAACGTGAACGACGAGGAGACCTACGACGTCGGCGCGCAGCTCGGGAACTTCTCGGCGCTCCGCTTGCACGCGGACAAGCCGATCCAATTCGCACAGGTGCTCGTGATCTTCGCGAACGGTGAGCGCTGGGTCGCGCCGGCGCCCCCCGAGCTCGGCACCGACGCGTGGTCTCAGCCCATCCCGCTGCCGGGCGGCCCGCGCGCGATCCACAGTGTCGTCGTGACCGGAAAGTCGGCCACCTCGCTGCTCGCGCGCCTCGAGATCCACGGCGTGCGCTGAGGACGCGGCGCTGCACGGCGCCGAACGTAGGCGTATCTTGGCCTGCATGCGCCTGATCGCCGCTGCCGTTCCCGTCCTACTCGCCTGCGCGGCACCGAGAGCGGTCCCTCCCACGCAGATCGCCGCGCCGGTCATCGCGCCGAACCCGGAGAAAGCGCGCACGCTCGACGCGCTGCATGCGTATCGCGCGGGCGTGAACGAGACAGAGACAATCGCCGTCGTGCGCGCGATCGTCGACAAGAACCTGTTCGTGCACGACGACGACGTCGGCCTCGCGCTCGTGAAGGCGCTCCGACACGTCCGGTTCGCAAGTCGGGCTTCGGGTGAGGTAGGACTCGCGATCGCCGACGCTCTCGGCGTCGTGCGGGCTCCGGTGACCCGCGGGCCGCTCCTCGACATCGTCCGCGCCCCGAACGACGGAGCGGATACCGTCACGAACAAGGAGCTCACCGGGCGGCAGGCAATCGCCGCGCAGGCGCTCGGAGACGTCGGCGACGCGTCCGTCGTCGGCGCGATGATCGACGCGATGTTCGAGCACGCGTCGAAGGTCGCGGTGCGGAAGGATCCGTCGAGCGGCGACGACATGACGGTGGCGTCGTCGCTGACGACTGCGGTATCGATGATCCTCGGCGGTGCGATCGCGAAGCTGGGAGACGTCGCCGTCGCGCCATTGTTTCCCTATGTGCGGAACGATCCCGTCGATCCGAAGGTCGCGGCCGTTCGCACGAAGTTCGCGAAGTACGTCTCACCGGGCGGTGCGGACAACCCTCTCGCGTACGTCGAGATCGCGACGATGACGCTCGCGAACGTGGGAACGAAGCGCGCCTCGCACGCCGTCGCGGAGCTCGTCATCGCGCCGAGCCTGTCCTCCGTCGAGCGCAGGAATTTGGTCGGACTCCTGCTCTCGCTTCCGCTCGACGCGAAAGGGATCGAAGCGCTGAAGAAAGCCTACGACCTGTGCGGCGCGCAAGCGAAGACGGACGTCGCGGCCACGGTCTCACGCGCGATGCGTCCGGAGCTCACCGAGTGGCTGGTCACGATCGCAGACGGCGCGTCCGAGGATCACCGCATCGCTGCCCTCTCGAGCGCGCTCTGGCTCGCGCCCCCCGCGAAGCTCGCGGCGGTCGAAGCCGGATTCGCCAAGGGCAAGCTCCTCGAGCGCCGCGATCCAGCCTGGCGCGTGATGGTCCCGACCACGACTCCGTGCAATCCGACGGCGAAGCCGGAGGGCACCGACGTCTGCGAGGAGAGTCCGGACAACCCGAGCGCGCATGTCCTCTGGAGGAACGAAACGCCGACGTACGGGGACGAAGTCGGGATCGCGCGGGCTCACCTCGAAAAGTGTGGCGAGAAGGGTCGCTGCTATCTCGACGCGTTCGTCGCCGCCGTCCGCGTGGTCGACAAGCAAGCGTTCACGTCGATCACTGCAGAGGGTACGCGAGCCGGGATCGCGCTGCAGAAGACGATCTGGATGCTCGCCGCGTACGGCACCGAGGACGACATGATCGCACTCGTCGATGCCATCCCCGACATCTACACGCCCGCCGCGCGCGCGTATGCCCAGATGGCCCTCTCGGCGAACCTCGGCGACGGCAGCGTCCGGGTCGCCGACGCGATCACCGCGCTGATTCGACGCGAACGGGCCGCGGGCAACGATGGGGCGAACCGCACCGCCGCGCAGTTCGAGCCGATCGCGAACAAACTCCGCGCGCGTGCGCGCAAGGCCTGAACCGCCACGTCGCGCTCAGCGCCGCGCGTCCCGGACACGAACGTCGCAGCCGCACGTGCGGAGCTGCGCCGCGAGCGTGTCGCCGTGGAGGCCTTGCACGGTCATGGCGATCGCGCCGGTCGCGATGCGGGTCCGCAGGTCGTCGCGCAGGAGGTACAGCTCGGTGTCCTCGCCGCTGTCGTAGCGGTCGATGACGACCTCGAGCCGCTCGCCCGTTCGCAGCACGATCTCGAGCGGCGACGAGCCGCGGATCTCGAGAACGAACGAGCCGTCGTCGCGCGACCAACAGAACACGTCGTCGTCGCCGTCGAGCATCCCGTGCTGTACGAACGCGAGCTTCACCGTGGCCTCCTGCAACGGGGAATCGAATATCAGGGCGCGCGTCCGCGAGCGAGATCGCCCGCTATGCGAGCGGTCCGTGATGAACCAGCCGGAACGGACCGGCTACGGACCGTATCGCGAGAATCGTGCGGATTCTGCCGCGGCACTGCGATTGCTGTTGGTGATGTCCATGACCGAC
>JBKJQC010001012.1:0-4337 GCA_046593995.1 Polyangiales bacterium | reverse complement strand
CTTCGCTCGATCGTTCGACCGCCGCGATGCGCGACCGGTGCCCCCTCGGTCGGACGTCGCGCTACGACGACGAGGCGATCGCCTATCACCACGACGGCATTGTGCCGCGCTGGCTCGTGCGCGGACCGTGATGCGTCACGGACGCGCCCTCGGCGCCGCGATCCTCGGGTCGGTTGCGTCGTTTCTCGTGCTCGTGACGCTGTCCATCGCGTACTACCCGGGGGGCACTTTCCTCGACCCGAACGCGTCCGGCCACGATCTGTTCCGCAACTTCCTCTGCGATCTCACACAGCCGAGCGCGCTGAACGGGCGCGCGAATCCCACGGGCGCGGTGTTCGGCAAGGCTGCGATGCTGACGCTCGGTGCCGGCCTCTATCTCGTGTGGCTCGGCGTCGGTGCGTTCCTCGAGCCGCTGCGGCGGCGCACGGTCGCGGCGCTCGGGACGATCTCGTTCCTCGGCACGATCGCCGTGCCGCTCACGCCATCCCTGCGGCTCGGGACCATCCACGGCATCGCGGTGGTCGCCGCCACGATCCCGGGGCTCGCTGCGTGTCTGCTCTCGATCTCCGCGCTGCTCGGAAAGCCCTTGCCGGTGAAGAACGCTGGCCGGATCGGCGTCGCGGCGCTCGTCGTATCCGCGATCGACGCGGCGCTCTACGTCGACCACCTCTGGCGCGGCGGCGCGACGCCGCTCCTGCTCCCGCTCCTGCAACGCGTCGCGTTGATGCTAGTACTGGCGCTCATGACGTCGGTCGCGCTGTTGTTGTGTCGAGCGCCGCGTGGGTCGATCGGCATCTCGCCTGGTCGATGAGCGCCACGCCGATGCAGACTCCGGGAGCAGTGATCGTTCCCGCCCACGAAAAGGCCGACGAGCGCGACATCTGGAAGATCATCGCGGCGTCGGCCGGCGGCACGATGATCGAGTGGTACGACTTCTACATCTTCGGATCGCTCGGAGCGATCCTCGCGCCGCTCTTCTATCCGAAGGGGAACGAGACCATCGCGTTCCTCGCCTTCCTCGCGACGTTCGCCACGGGCTTCGCGGTCCGTCCGTTCGGCGCGTTGGTGTTCGGGCGCGTGGGGGACGTCGTCGGCCGCAAGTACGCGTTCCTCGTGACGCTCCTGATCATGGGCGGCGCGACGACCGCGGTGGGCCTCGTCCCGACCTACGAGAAGATCGGCATGGTCGCGCCCATCCTCCTCGTCTTGCTGCGACTCCTCCAAGGACTCGCGCTCGGCGGCGAGTACGGGGGCGCGGCCGTCTACGTGGCGGAGCACGCGCCCGATCACAAGCGCGGGTTCTACACCAGCTTCATCCAGACGACCGCGACCCTCGGCCTCTTCGTGTCGCTCGCGGTGATCCTCACGGTCCGCGCGCTCATGTCGAAGGCAGACTTCGAGACGTGGGGCTGGCGCATCCCCTTCCTCGGCTCCGTGTTCCTCGTGGCGATCTCGGTCTACATCCGGTCGCGACTGAAGGAGTCGCCGCTCTTCGAGAAGCTCAAGGCCGCCGGCAAGACCTCGAAGTCACCGGTGAAGGAGAGCCTCGGCAGCGTGAAGAACTGGAAGATCATCCTCACGGTGCTCTTCGGCGCGGCTGCGGGTCAGGCGGTCGTCTGGTACACGGGGCAGTTCTACGCGCTGTTCTTCCTGCAGAACACGCTCAAGGTGCCGTTCATCACGGCGAACCTGGTGATCGCGGTGGGGCTCCTCCTCGCGCTCCCGTTCTTCGTCTTCTTCGGGGCGCTCTCCGACCGCATCGGGCGGAAGAAGATCATGATCACGGGGAACGTCCTCGCGGCGCTGCTCTTCTATCCGCTCTTCCGCGGGCTGCATCACTTCTCGCAACCGGTGAACGCACCGATGCTCACGCTGATCACGTTCGTGCTCGTCGTGCTGGTCACGATGGTCTACGGGCCGATCGCCGCGTTCCTCGTCGAGGCGTTCCCGACCCGCATCCGCTACACGTCGCTCTCGCTCCCGTATCACGTAGCCAACGGTTACTTCGGCGGCTGCCTGCCGCTGATCGCGACCGCCCTCGTCGCGCGCACTGGGAACATCTACGCCGGCCTCGCTTTCCCCATCGTGGTCGCGCTCATGACCGCGATCCTCGGCGGGTTCCTCCTGAAGGACCGAACCGGGGCGCCCCTCGAGGACGCGTCCGAGGATGACACGCCGGACGCTCAGCGGCCGTGAGAGGCGAGGACCTCGCGCATCTCGAGCGTGCGCGCTCTGCCGTAGACGAGGTCCGTCGTCGCGAAGAGCGTCGGTCTTCGCGACATCGAGGCGTGAGATCCGCCAGGTCGACCTCGACAGTGAGCACAATAGGCCGCTCCCGGGACGGCCGACCGTACGCGACGACCCCTTGACGGTGGCCGCCCGCTTGCACTGCTCGGGTCCATGCGTTGGGATCGAAACCACTCCAGTCCTGATCTGATCGACAAGCGTGGGCAGGGAGGGGGCGGCGGGGGTGGCCTCGGGATGATGCTGCCATTCCTGCCGCTGCTCCTTCGCTCCAAGTTCGGGTGGGCGATCCTCCTGCTCCTCATGGTCGGCGGCGTCTTCGGCCGCGGCATGTGCGGCGGCATCGGCGGAGGCGGCGAAGCTTCGGCCCCCGGCAACGGCGACACCGAGATGGTCGCGGAGGGGAAGGGCGGCGGTCCCAAGGCGAAGGACGAACGCGTCCGGTTCATGGGCTACGTCCTCGACGACGCGCAGAACACCTGGACCAAGAAGTTCGCCGAGAAGGGCGCGAAGTACGAGCGCGCGCAGATGGTCCTCTTCACGGACCAGACGTCGACCGGATGCGGCTACGGCAAGGCCGCCACCGGGCCGTTCTACTGTCCGAGCGACCAGCGCGTGTACCTCGACCTCAGCTTCTTCCGCGACCTCGATCAGAAGCTCGGCGCCGAAGGGGACTTCGCGCAGGCCTACGTCGTCGCGCACGAGATCGGCCACCACGTCCAGCGCCAGACCGGCGTGAGCGACAAGGTGCAAGCGATGAAGAACCCGAAGGGCGCCGACGGCCCGCTCGTCCGACTCGAGCTGCAGGCCGACTGCTACGCCGGCATCTGGGCGAACGGCACCAAGGATCGCGACAAGCTCGAGCACGGCGACCTCGAAGAGGCGCTCGACGCGGCCTCCGCGATCGGAGACGACCGCTTGCAGAAGCAGTCCGGCGGCGTGGTCTCGCCCGAGAGCTTCTCGCACGGCACCTCCGCTCAGCGCGCGAAGTGGTTCCGCGCCGGCTTCGAGAGCGGCCGCATGGAATCCTGCGACACGTTCACTGCGAACGACCTCTGATGGCGTGATTCACATCGATCCGAAGGGTAGGTGAGCCGATGGACGACCGAGCAACCTTCAGCGACCTGAACGCCGAGCTGGCCGAGGTCACCGAGCGGACCAGCAAACCCTGGATCGACGTGCGCAAGATCGCAGAGCGGATGGACCCGAGCCCGCGCGCGGAGATCGTGCGGACGTTCTTCCGCGATGCGATGGAACGCGAGAGCAAGATCCACTGAGGTCTAGGGTCTAGGGTCCAGGGTCTAGGGCCTGAGACGAGACGGGGACGAGAGAGAGAGCGAGAGCGAGAGCGAGAGCGGCGAGGCTCTCGCTCTTGGTTCGTTCGGGACTCGCTCTGACCCTCGACCCTCGACCCTAGACCCTAGACCCTAGACCCTGGACCTCTTCAGGCCTCTTCAGCGGGCCACCTCGACCTCGAAGTCCTCGTCTTGGTCGGACCGGGAGCGCACCGACTTCGTGAGCGAGCGCCGATCCAATGGGCGCGTTTCCGTTCGTGCGGAGCTCGCTTCGTCCGCTGCAACGAACGTCTGTCTACCGCGGGCCCAATCGGTGACTTGCGGTACACTCGTTCGTTCGCGCAAAAAGTCGAGCGCCCCACCTTTGCGGTCAGCCGTACCGGACGTTCTCCGGCACGACGGACTTGCGCGGCGTCAGCGCTCCTCTAAATAGCCGCGCTTCTTTTTCGGGGAGAGGTCCGTCATGAGTCGCAGTATCCGAGCGTCGAGTCTTGCGCTCGTTGCATCGCTGGCAATCGCGTGTGGTACCGAGCGTGAGGTCGATCCGACGGTGCGTCCCGGGGACGACGCCTCCACGGGCGACTCCACCAGCGGGAACGATACCGGCGGCACCGTCGTCCAGGATTCGGGCCCGGGCATCTCGCTCGACACGGCCATCGAAGGCGGCGGCGGCTGCAGGCCGAAGACGTGCACGGAGCTAGGCGCGAACTGCGGCGCGACGACGGACGGCTGCGGCGGCACCGTCGAGTGCGGCCCCCTGACCTGTGCGAAGGCGGGTGACACTTGCGGCGGCGGCGG
>JBKJQC010000790.1:0-7130 GCA_046593995.1 Polyangiales bacterium | reverse complement strand
TGTGGCATGCGCTCGCTCGTGCGCGTGCCACGCGGCCGCCCTGCGCCCTCGCGGCGTCCGCCCCACTTGAATGGGAAGCGCAGCTCCCGCTGTTCCGGCGGCATATTTGAATACTAGCGCTGTTCAATGTGGTCGCAAGCACCGTCGTCACCCCATGCGCGACTTTCTGTTCGAAGCGGAATCGCGCGTTTCACTGATCACGAGGATGCCGGCTGCCGACCGCATCGACTCGGGCGCGCGCGTGCTCCCGTGCCGCCTCGCCGAGGTCCGCCGCTCGCCGCTCCGCCCCTCCGCCGCTCCGCTGTCGCTTCTCGCCGCTCGCCTACGCCGCTCGCGTGTCCCGCGTGTGCTCGCGCCGCTCGTGCTCGCGGAGCAAGCTGGACACGCTCGGATCACCGCCCAGATGATGACGCCGTCGCCATGCGCGGCGCGACGAGCCGTCGACACGAGTGGTGTCGGAACAGAGGTGGCACGCGCATCACCCAGCCGGGCTCACCACACGTCCCCGTCATCACGAACGAGCCCTGGTCGGACGAGAGCTCCACGCGGAACGCGCGGTCGTCGGTCGGGTAGCTCGCTTTCGGTCCGAAGGGCGCGAGCGAGAGGGGGCCGAAGACCTCGAGGTGCAACGTCTGGCCGGCGACGATCGGACCGGTCAACGGCGTCGCGTCGCCGACGCCGTCCGCCCCGGTGCGCAGCGTGTTCTCGGGGGCGCGAGGCTGCTCGCGACGCCGGACGACCACGTCCCCGAGGGCGCGCGCAGGGTCAGGCTCCTCGCTTCGAGGTGCGTGACGTCGCCGCCGATGGCGGTCGCCTCGGCCCAGACGAAGAACGCCGGCGCGGTGCCGCCGTACTGGCACTTCGCGCCCGTGAGCTGCAGGGTGGGCCGCTCGGGTGGGGGCGCGGGAGGTGGTGCGGCCGAGTGCGTTCCGGGGGCCGGAGCGATGCGATCCGGCGTCGGGCGCGCACACCCCGCGAGCGCGCACGTGAGCGCGGCGAAGGTCAGTCGCGTCTTCCTCCGCTCGGCACGCTACCAGGCGCGCTCGCGCATCGTAGATCCGTGTGCATTCGTTCGGAGCGCCGAACGAATCCCCATGCGGGCTGCGCTCAGTGCTCCGCGGCAACAGGTACGCCTTGCGACGTGTGTCGCGGGCGCTGCGGAAATCGGCGCAGCTCGTCGAACGATCGCCTGCGAAGCGAAGGCTTCGCGCGGTGGATCACGATTTGCTGAGCGACGACGTCCATGAACATCCACCGCATTCTCGTCCTCGCCGTTGCTCTCCTCGGATCGCGCGTCGCGCAGGCAGACGCCTCCGGGTTCGACGAGCCCGCTCCTGCTCCTCCTGCTCCTCCGCCGGCCCAAGCGCAGGCGAAGGTCACCGTCGAGGCCTCGCTCCCCGCGCCGTACACGCCGCTCCCTCCGGGCGTGCCGGCCGACCGTCCGACGCCGGCTGCCAAGCCGGAGGAGTCGCTCCGAGATCGGCGCCTCCTCCACGGCATGCGCCTCGGGTACCTCTTCGTGAACGAGTACGACAAGAAGCTCGAGGGCCTCGGCGGACAGAGCCTGAAAGATCGCGTGAACCTGCGCTCGCCGCACCAGTTCCTCGTCGGCTACGAGGCGTTCTACCGGATGATGGGGCACTCCTGGTTGAACGTGCTCCTCGTCGGCAACGTCATGGTCGGCGGCCTCGAACAGAGCCGGTTCTTCCCGAGCGCGAACGCGCTGCTCGGGTTCGAGATCGACAACTCCTTCCAGCTCGGGGTCGGCGTGAACGTCACGCCGCTCAAGGGGAGCGAGGCGCACACCATCGTCGCGGCCGGGTGGACCCCGCGCGTCGGCGGGTTCTACGTCCCGGTGCACGCGTTCTTCGTCCCGGACGTCGACGGCGCGCACCGGATGGGCATCACGACGGGCGTGACGTTCTGAGCGCGCAACCGCGCCGGGGCTCGGGTCGACCTCTCTCTCGGAGGTCGTGCCATGCGGTGGTTCTTCGTGGTGCTCGTGCTGTCGACTGGCTGCGGAACGAGCGTCGATCCTGCGCTGTTCGACGATCCACCTGTACCCTCGTGCCGTGGCGGTGCCCAGGCGTGCGGATCGTTCCGCGACGTCTGTCGCTGCGAAGGGCAGCGCGGGTGCTCGTTCCACGACTCGGTGAAAGGCGAGCACCACGATCGGTGCTTCGGCGAGCCCGAGGCGTGCGACACGCTCGGCACCGAGCGGCGCTGCGAGGAGCAGGTCGGCTGCGTCTGGAAGTGATCCTCAGGCGCTCGTCGGCTCCGCGTGCGCGACGGACTCCTCGCCGTCGAGCGCGCGATTCAGCTTGTCGCGATCGAGCTCCCCCTCCCACTTCGCGACCACGATGGTCGCGACGGCGTTCCCGAGCAGGTTGGTCAGCGCGCGCGCTTCGCTCATGAAGCGGTCGATCCCGAGGATCAGCGCGAGCCCCGCGACCGGGATCTTCCCTACGCTCGCGAGCGTCGCCGCCAAGGTGACGAAGCCGCTGCCGGTCACGCCCGCGGCGCCCTTCGAGGTGAGCAACAGCACGCCGAGCACCGCCAGGATGTCGCCCGGGGTGAGCACCGTGTCGGTCGCCTGGGCGACGAAGATCGCCGCCATCGTCAGGTAGATCGCGGTCCCATCGAGGTTGAAGGAATACCCGGCCGGGATCACCAACCCGACGACGCTGCGACTGCAGCCGGCGTGCTCGAGCTTGTCCATCATGCGCGGCAGCACCGACTCCGACGAGGACGTGCCGAGCACGATCAGGAGCTCGTCGCGCAGATAGCGGATCAGCTTCCAGATCGACACGCCGCACAGCTTTGCCACGCCGCCGAGGACGAGCGCGACGAAGAGGATGCACGTGAGATAGAAGCAGGCCATCAGCTTGCCGAGGCTCGCGAGCGTGCCGAAGCCGTACTTGCCGATGGTGAAGGCCATCGCGCCGAACGCGCCGATCGGCGCGAGCTTCATCACGATCCCGACCACGCCGAAGAGCGCGTGGCCGAAGCGGTCCAGGATGTCGATCGCGGGCCGACCGCGCTCCCCCATCTGCGCGAGCGCCGTCCCGAAGAGGACCGCGAAGAGCAGCACCTGGAGCACGTCGCCCTTCGCGAACGGCTCGAGCGCGGACGTCGGGATCAGATCCGAGATGAACCCGAAGAAGCCGTGCCCTTTGTGCGCGGCCTCGCCGCCGGGGATCGCCTTTGCGTCGAGCGTGCTCACGTCGGCGTGGATCCCCGCGCCGGGCTTCACGAGCAGCACCACGGCGAGGCCGATGATCAGCGCGAGCGTCGAGAGGACCTCGAAGTACAACACCGCCTTCACGCCGACCCGGCCGACCTTCTTCACGTCGCCCATGCCGGCGATGCCGACGACGACCGTCACGAAGACGATCGGCGCGATGACCATCTTGATCAGCTTGATGAAGATGTCGCCGAGCGGTTTGCACTGCTCGCCGAGCTTTGGGTAGAGATGGCCGAGCGCGACGCCGAGCGCGATGGCGGCGAGCACCTGGAGGTAGAGGCGCCGACTGCTGGCGGAGGCGTCGGGCTTGCTCGCGGCGGAGGCGGCGGTCATGCGGTGTGCTCGGCGACGCGTGACACGAGGCGACGGAGGGCGAGGCTGACCTCGCACGAGGGGAGGCCGACGATCGCGCCGTAGCTCCCCTCGATCCGCGAGACGAACGCGGCGGCGCGCCCCTGGATCGCGTAGCCGCCCGCCTTGCCGTCCCCTTCGCCGCTCTCGACGTAGGCGTCGATCTCGTCGTCCACGAGCGCGCGGAAGATCACGCGCGTCGGCACGCTCTCCGCGTGCATCGCGACCTTCTCTCCGTGCTTGGCGACCATCGCGAACCGCGTCGTCGTCACGTGGGCGCGGGCCGAGAGCGCGCGGAGCATGCGTCGGCCGTCCTCGCGATCGACGGGCTTGTGCAGGATCACGCCGTCGACGTCGACCGTGGTGTCTGCGACCAGGATCAGGGCAGCGTTCGCCTCGCGGGCGCGCGCGGCCGCGAGCTTCGCGTCGACGATGCGGACCAGGTAGTGGGGCGCGCTCTCGCCGGGCCGCTCCGTCTCGTCGACGTCGACCGGCGCCACGCGGACCGCGTAGCCGAGCGTCTCGAGGAGCATCTTGCGGCGAGGAGACGCCGACGCGAGGAGGATCTCAGGCACGTCCGGGTGAGAGGTCACGACCCTGGGCTCCATCACGTTCGGCTCTATCACGTCAGGGCACGTCCGGCGCTTCTTGCGGCGGGGGTGCCTACGATCAAGCGTGCGCTCTACATCACGATGTCCACAGGAGGAGACCGCGCGCCGCGGAACGAGCATTCGAGCGCGCGGGCGCTCTTCTGGGTCGTCATCGCGTACGCCGCGGTGGCCGCCGTCGGGTTCGGGATCGCGGCGCTCCGCGGCCAGCCGAACGTGTTCATGCTGCCGCTCGACGTCGCCGACGCGTACGGGGGAAAGCCGAATGCCTCGCTGCGCCTCGGCGGCTCCGACTGGGAAGCGCACCTCACGAGCCTCGCCGGCGGTCTCGGGCTCGCGGTCGCGGTCATCGGCGCGACGCGCTGGCTCGTCCGCACGCAGACGTGGGCCGAAGCGCTCCACGAGGATCTGCGGCCGATGGCGCGCGCGCTCGGGACCGAGGCGATCATCCCGGTCGCGCTCGCGTCGTCGTTTGGCGAGGAGGTCCTCTTCCGCGGCGCGCTCGTGCCGGCGCTCGGGGTCGTCGCGTCGAGCATCCTCTTCGGCGCGCTCCACCAGATGCGCGGACGCTCGCGGCTGAGCTGGGTCGCGTTCGCGGTCGTGGTCGGCATGATGCTCGGCTTCCTCTTCCGCGCGACGGGCTCGCTCATCGGCCCGATCGTGGCCCACGCCGTGATCAACGCCGTGAACCTGCGGTTCCTCATCACGCATGCGCCCGGACGCCGCGGGGATCTCGGCGGTCTCCTCCGCCGCTGAGGCGCTCTCTGTGCGGAGAGCGCCCGGTTCCGTGCTAGATGCAAACGCCCCCTTTCCCGAGACCGGACCGCCATGTCTCCCTCCGACCTCGGCTCTCCCGCGAGAATGCCAGCGCCCTCGGCTGACCGTGCAGTGCGCGCCCTCGAGCGCGCGGTGCTCGCGTCCGAAGGGAAGACGCCGACGCCGATCGTCGTGGCGACGCGCGCGGATCTCGAGGTCCTGCCGGTCGACGCCGTGCGCATCGCGCTCGACACCGTCCTGATGGCGCCGCACCCGGAGCACGGGCTCGACGCGCTGCTCGAAGCGGGCGTGCTCCCGTCGATCCTCCCCGAGGTCAACGCGCTCGTCGGCTTCGGCGACGGCGAGTGGCGTCACAAGGACGTCTGGAAGCACACGAAGCAGGTCGTCGCGCAGGCCACCCCGCGGCTCGAGGTGCGCTGGGGCTCGCTCCTCCACGACATCGGCAAGGTGAAGACGCGCTCGATCTCGCCCGACGGGGAGGTCCACTTCTTCGGCCACGCCGAGGTCGGCGCCCGCATGTTCGACCGTATGAACAAGCGCCTCGCGCTCTTCGGCAACGAGCTCACGCTCCGCGAGGAGATCCGCTTCCTCATCCTCCACCACCTCCGCGCCGCGCAGTACGACGCCTCGTGGACGGACTCCGCCGTGCGCCGCTTCGCGAAGGAGATGGGCGACTACCTCGACGATCTCCTCTGTCTCTCGCGCGCGGACATCACGACGAAGCGCCCCGAGAAGAAGCGCCGCGGCCTCCGCCAGATCGACGAGCTCGCCGAGCGCGTGCAGAAGATCCGCGAAGAGGACGCGAAGGTCCCCCCGCTCCCGAAGGGCCTCGGCACCGCGATCAGCGCCCGCTTCGGGATCCCCCCGTCGCCCGTGCTCGGCCAGCTGATGCGCGCCCTGATGACCGCCGTGGAGAGCGGCGAGGTCCCCGCCCAGGAAGAGCCCGACGTGTACCTCGACTTCCTCGCCGAGAACGCCGAGCGCTTTGCCATCCCTTTGAAGTGATCGATTCGCTCGCCGCTCTCACGCGGTCGCTGCACCGTCGTCCTCTCGTCAGAGAGCGTGAACTTTTTGGTCTCGACCGAGCCGCCGACCAACAGGGAGCCGGGGAGCCGGGGAGGCGAGAGGGAGGAACCAGAGGTCTGCCGGACGAGGCGACGACTTCGATGACATTACGGCCGCCGAAACGTTGATGTCCGCGCGCGGCAGCACATGCTCGACCTCCCTCTGATCTCCCCGCCTCCCCGTCTCCCTGTTGGTCCATCGAGGAGGCGAGCGAAAGATTCACGACCTTGCAGTCGTCAGTCGTCCGAGAATGGACGAGACGAGACTGCACGACACGCTCTCGCTCTCGCTCTCGGACGACTGAAGACTGAAGACTGAAGACTGAGGACTGAAGACCGGGCATGCGCGAGCGGCGACGGTCCCGCAGTCACGACACCGGGGAGCGGCTCAGAGCGCGGTCCGACCCGTGCTAATCGTGCCTCCGCGATGGCCGACCGAATCCCCGTCTGCGCACCTTTCTTCACCGGCAACGAGCGCACGTACCTGCTCGAAGCCGTCGACAGCGGCTGGATCTCGTCGATGGGCGAGTTCATCGGGCGGTTCGAGCGTGCGTTCGGGGCCCTGTGTCGGACGCGCCACGTCGAGTCGTGCGCCAACGGCACGGTCGCTCTGCACCTCTTGTTGCACGCGCTCGGGATCGGGCCCGGCGACGAGGTCATCGTGCCGAGCCTCACGTTCGTCGCGTCGGCCAACGCCGTCCTCTACACGGGCGCATCGGTGGTCTTCTGCGAGACCGACGAGGCGTCGTGGGTGCTCGACGTGGACGACGCGATCGCGCGCGTGACCGCAAAGACCAAGGCGATCATCGGCGTCGATCTCTTCGGCGTCGTCGCGGACTACGCCGGGCTCCGCGCGCGGCTCGACGCGATGGGGCGGCCCGACGTGAAGCTGATCGAGGACGCCGCCGAGGCCGCAGGATCGACCGTCGACGGACGGCCGACCGGATCGCTCGCCGACGCCGCGATCTTCTCCTTCTTCGGGAACAAGACGATCACGACGGGCGAGGGCGGGGCGGTCACGACCGACGACGTCGAGCTCGGCGCGCGCATGAAGTTCCTCAAGAACCACGGGATGGACGCGAAGCG
>JBKJQC010000877.1:0-2803 GCA_046593995.1 Polyangiales bacterium | reverse complement strand
CTCGAGCGTCGCGGCCTTGCTCTGTCATCGCGCCCTCGGCGATCGACTGACCTGCATCTTCGTCGACAACGGCCTGCTCCGCACCGGCGAGTTCGAGCAGGTGCAGGCGATGTTCCGCGAGAACTTCCACATCAAGCTCGTGGCCGTCGACGCGCGGCGCGAGTTCCTCGACGCGCTGAAGGGCGTGACCGATCCGGAGAAGAAGCGGAAGGCGATCGGCCGCATCTTCATCGACGTGTTCGAGCGCGAGGCGAAGAAGGTCGTTGCCTCGGAAGGGGGCGGAGAGGGCGCGGAGTTCCTCATCCAGGGCACGCTCTACCCCGACGTCATCGAGAGCGTCTCGTTCAAGGGCCCGAGCGCGGTGATCAAGAGCCACCACAACGTCGGCGGGCTCCCCGAGCGCATGAAGCTCTCGCTCGTCGAGCCGCTCCGCGAGCTCTTCAAGGACGAGGCGCGCGCCGCCGGCGAGGTCCTCGGTCTGCCCAAGTCGTTCATCTGGCGCCACCCCTTCCCCGGCCCCGGCCTCGCGATCCGCTGTCTGGGCGAGGTCACCGACGAGCGCCTCGCGGTGCTCCGCAAAGCCGATCTGATCTTCATCGACGAGCTCCGCGCCTCCGGCCAGTACGACCAAGTGTGGCAGGCGTTCTGCACGCTGTTGCCGGTCCGCTCGGTCGGCGTGATGGGCGACGAGCGCACCTACGACGAGACCTGCGCCGTGCGCGCCGTGACCTCGACGGACGGCATGACGGCGGACTGGGCGAAGCTCCCCTACGATCTCCTCGCGCGCGTCTCCACGCGCATCATCAACGAGGTGAAGGGGATCAACCGCGTGGTCTACGACATCTCCTCGAAGCCGCCGGCCACCATCGAGTGGGAGTGAGCATGATGCGGAGCGTGCTGTTCGCGCTCACGCTGGCGCTCACGACGACGGGGCTCGCTGCGTGCGTGCCGTCGAAGCCGCCGACCACCTCGCTCCGCTTCACGCCCGCGGCCGACGCCCCGAAGGGCGCGAAGGTGATCGTCGACGATCAGACCCTCGGCTCCCTCGACTTCGTCACCAAGCGCGGCGTCGCGCTGCCGCCCGGAAAGCACCGCATCACGATCGAAGCCGACGGCTATCTGCCGTGGGACCAGGAGATCGACGCGGGCGAGACCGGCGGCCTGATCAAGCTCGACGTGAAGCTCGTGAAGATCCCCGACTGACGACGGTCGTGCGGAAGCCGTGGAGTCAGCTGCCGGAGCGCCTGCGTTCGAGCTTGCGCGCAGACTCGACCAGCCCGGTGGTGACCCTCTCGAACACCTCCTCGGGGAACGCGCGCGGGAGCTCGGACTGCACCTTCGCAACCGAGGCAGCCGTGCGCTCGACGACCTCCGCGATGATGGCGTCCATGTCGGGCACGCCGCAGTGCATGGCGGTCTCGACGAAGTGTCGCGGCTCGATCTCGACGATCCGGTAATGCGTGTTCTTCCCTCGGAGCGCCATCGCCAGCTTCAGCTTCTTCGCGTGCACTTGATCGTGACGCGGCCCGACGATCGGCCACGCCGAGAGCACGTCGTAGAGCGGGGTGAGCCGGAAGCTTCCGCGTGGGAGGATGCGCAGGCTGAAGTTCTTTGCGTGACCGTCCGTCGCGGCGAGCATCCAGAACAGGAGCTGCGCCCGGAAGACCGTCCGGAGATCCTCCTCGCGCGACTCGGAGGCTTGGAGGATGCGCGCCAGCTCGGCGAGCCCCGGTCCGCCGTCCGATTCGTACTTGCGTGCGCTCGGCGTTCCCGTCGCCTGACAGAAGTCCTCCTGCGGGAGGCGCAGCCAGTGCGTTCGCGACGAGTGGAGCGCGCGGTCGAACCGCTCCACCACCAGCGTCTTGATCGCGCCGAACGTCGCGAGCTCCGACGAAGCGACGGGCACGCCGAACGCGCGCAGGATGCGCGCGCAGAGCCACTCGTTCTCGAGTGAGGCGCGCATGTCCATCTGCCTTCCGCCGACGAGACCGAGAGCGAGCTTGAAGATGTGGGTCGTGGGCGTGGCACCGCGAGGCCTGCACCAGCGTCCGTCGTGCCGCGTGAGCGCGGTCTTCTCCTGCGCACCCGCGATCGAGATGCGGAAGTCATCCTCGTCGCCGCGGACGAGCGACGAGCGCGACACGGTCTCGCGGAGCAGCTGCTCCACGCCGTCGTCGTCGATCGGCGTCGCGGCGATCGTCGTGATCGGATCCGGTGTCGTCGTCTCGGGTAGGAGCTGCAGCGCTCCGACGCAGTCGCGGCCGATCGCCGCGAGGAGGTCGAAGGCATCGCCGCTCTGCGTGTGGAAGCGCGCGCGGACGCGTTGCCGGATGGCCTCGCTGTCGGGGAGCAGGTTGTCGAAGAAGAACCCGACCTTGTCACCCCGGATCGGCTGCCCATCGAAGTCGAGCGGCAGGGACAACGACAGCGGTCGCCCTTCCGGCGACGCGATCCAGGTCGGATCGTAGGCGAGCTCCATCGCTCCGTTCGCTGCGATGCGCCACGCGCCGACCCGCATCCCATTCGCCCAGATGCCGAGGACGCGGCTCTTCGACGGGCGGCCCACGCGTCACCACTCGACCTTCGCGTCTGCGGGCTCGGAGCGATCCTTCACGACGAGCTCGAGCCCGAGGAGCTTCGCGAGGAGCAGGAGCCGCTCGAGCGTCATCCCGGCAGGCTCGGCCTCGAGCGTGGACAAGCGCCCCTGACTGATGCCGAGCTTGCCGGCCAGCTCCGCTTGGGAGAGGCCTCGTGTCTTGCGGCGCGCGCGCAGGATCGCGGCGATTTGGGAAGGCGTGGTGAC
>JBKJQC010000807.1:0-3218 GCA_046593995.1 Polyangiales bacterium | reverse complement strand
TTCCCGACGCGTCGACGCCGCGGAGGAGCAGGACCCCGCGCTCGGCACCCGCGTGCTCGACGACGATCGCCATCAAGCGCTCGAGGAGCGACGGGAGGAGCACCTGCTCGGAGATGCTCTGGGACGCCTTGACGACCGAGAGGATGTCGAAGCTCGCGCGCGCGCCGGAGCCGGTCGTCGTTCCCAGCGAGGTGCGGCCGCGCTGTGTCTCGCGCGCGATCGGGGGGAGTCCCTCGAGCTCTGCGACCTTCCCCGCGGCGCCCCAGCGCCGATAGAGCGCGCACGCGTCGTCGAGGAGCGGCGACGCAATCGAGGGCGCGCCCGACGCGAGGTAGAAGCTCGCAGCGAGCTCGCACGCGAGCGCCTCGTACTGCGTGTGGCCCGAGGTGCGGGCGAGCGCGCGTGCCTCCTCGTAGCGGGCGATCGCCTCGACCGCGTCGCCCCGTGTGCGCGCGAGCTCGGCCGAGACGAGGGCGGCCTTGTCGCCGAAGTTCGCCGGGCAGGTCCGTGCCCACTGGAGGAGGAGCGCGTGATCGGCCTCGGCGTGTGCGAGGCGCTTCGCGTACGCGTCGGTGCCGGGCGCGGCGGCGCGCAGGTACGCCGCGGTCGCGAGCGCGCGGTAGACGTGAAACGACACCTGCATCGGCATCGAGAACGCGGCGCCGAGCACCGGCTCCGCGCGGTCTCCGGCCTCGAGCGCTCCGGCCAGATCGCCGAAGGTGTAGCGCGAGATCATCGTCAGGATGTGGCGGTAGACGATGCCGCAGCCGAACTGCGCCGCCTCGATCGTCGCGATCGCCTCCGCCTCGTCGAAAGAGCCGTCCTCGAAGCTCCCGCGCCGCGCGGTCAGCCCCTCGAGATCACGGAGGAACTGCTGCTCGAAGCGGATCGTGCGGTGCACCGCGGGGTTGGTGCGGGCCGCGAAGGGCGCGAAGCGAGCGGTGAGCTTCCACACCTCGTCGATCGAGCGCCCCGCCTCGTACGCGTGCCACGGCATCTGGAACGCGATGTAGTTCGAATAGATCAGATCGCCCCCCTCGAGGCAGGCCTGGAAGCCGCGATCGAGGATCGGCAGATCGGTCGCGAAGGGGCGCTTCCAGAAGTTCACGTGGTCGCCGAGGAGGTGGAGCATGCAGCCCCGGAGCCGCACGTCACGCAGCTTCTCGTTGAGCGCGATCGCCAGCTCCGCGAACGCAAGGCCGCCGTCGACGTCACCCATCGAGGCGGCGCGCATCAAGGCGTAGATGCCGTACGCGTAGCATGACGCCTCGCAGTTCCCGTGACGGAGCGAGAGTACGAGGAGCTGGAGCGTGATCCAGGGGAAGAGCTCCGGGCGCACCATGTAGATGGGGGGGCCCGACGACTCGAGGAGATCGGCGATCGCGCGCTGTCGTGCGTCCTCGAGCAAGGGCGCGTCGAGGAGCGTTGCCGGATCGCGTCCGGCGAGGAGCACGTCGACCTCGCGCTGCAGCTCTACGCACGCCTCGGCGGCGCCCTCGGGTGTGGACGGCGGCGCGAGCCCGAACGCGGTGAACGACGCGATCGCGACGTCGGCAGCGCCCCGATAGTCGCCGGCGACCTGGTAGAGGCGCATCTGCTGGTACTGGATCCGCCCGCGATCTCGCGCACTCCGCGCGCGCGCGAGGAGCATGTCGAAGCGCGCCCGCGCGGAGTCGAGCGAGCCCTCGAGGTACTCGCACTCGGCGAGATCGAGCTCGAGAGAGAAGGTCTCGTCGTAGCGAGTCTCCCACGCGTCCTCGTCGAGGAGAGAGACCGCCGTCGCGAGGTACGCGCGCGCCTGCGCATGGGCCGTCGCGGCCCGCGCCCTCCGACCGGCGCGTTCGTGGAGGACGCGCGCGCGATCGCGCTCGGCGGGATCGTCGATCAGCGCGAGGCCCTCGTCGAGGTGGTTGACCACGTCGAAGAGCTGCGCGTCGAGCTCTTCCTCGGAGAGCGCGATCAACAGGAGCCGCGCCATCCGCAGCCGCACCTCCGCGCGCTCGGCCGGAGGAACGAGCGCGTACGCCGCGTGCTGCACGCCGTCGTGGCGGAACGCGAGGAGCGTGCGGTCGGCCTCGCGTCGCACGAGGAGGAGCGCTCGCTCGATCGCCGGTCGCAGGTCGGCGGCGACGACGCTGCGGTCCCGTCCGCGCACGATCGCCAGGGTATCGAGCTCGAACGTACTGCCGACGCACGAGGCGAGACGGAGGGTCTCGCGCGTCTCCCCCGGGAGGTCACCGAGCCGCTCGATCAGGAGCTGCACCACGTTGTCGGTGATGTCGCGCGCGTCGATCTCGGCGACCTCCCAGCACCATCGCCGCTTGCCTGCGTCGAATCGCAGCAGACCGTCCGCGTGCAGCGTCTCGAGGAACTGGTTCACGAAGAAGGGGTTGCCGGCGGTCTTCTCCTCGACGAGGCGTCCGAGGCCCGCGGCGGACGCGTCGTCGGTGTGCAGCGTGTCCGCGACGAGCTGTGTGACGGTGCCCGCGTCGAGCGGTCCGAGCGCGACGTCGTCCACGCGGACGCCCGCACGACGGAGCCGCGCGGCCGTCGAGGCGAACGCGTGGGACGCGTCGACCTCGTTCTCGCGAAAGGCGAGGACGATGAGAATCGGGGCGCGGAGCGAGCCGTGGGCGATCGCCTCGACGAGCGCGAGCGACGCGGGATCGGCCCACTGCATGTCGTCGAGGAAGAGCAGGACTGGGTGCTCAGCGGACGCGATGGTGCGGAGGAACGCGCGGAAGACGAGCTGAAAGCGGTTCTGCGTCTCGCCCGGGCCGAGCGAGGGCGCGCGCGGCAGCTCGCCGAGCACGGCGCGCAGCGGCGGGAACGCGTCGACGAGCGCGCGCGCGTTCTTGCCGAGCGCCGCGAGCAGCGCCTCCTTCCGTGCGGCGAGGCGCGGTCCGGCGGTGGCGAGCAGCTGCTCGGCGAGCTGCTCCATCGCGGAGTTGAACGCGACGTAGGGGACGTGTCTCCGCAGCGCCTCGAACTTGCCGCTCGCGAACAGCCCCCCGAGCGCCGCCAGCGGCGCGTGCAGCTCGCGCACGAGCGCGGACTTCCCGATCCCCGACGGACCCGAGACGAACACGACGCCGGGCTGTGCGGCCTTCACCGAGGCCGCGAGGGCCTCGCCGAGACGCGCGATCTCGCCGGTGCGCCCGTAGAGCTGTTGCGGGATCCGCAGGGTGCTCGTGACGTCGTCCTCGCGCAACGGGAAC